>JBGULZ010000107.1:0-7576 GCA_045116595.1 Ruminococcus sp.
TGGTTCCGCAAACTCAATTCTACTACAGAATCGTCACTGTGGACTCTTTTATTTTATTGTTGCAACTTCATTTTACAATGCGCCAAAAATTTTTAAAATAAAAACTGCCGGTCTTTCGACCGGCAGCCTTTAAGTAAACAATGATTTAATATGAAATGATTTATTCAGTGATTACTTTTCGTCTTTCTTGTCTTCGATAAGCTCGATGACAGCCATCTCGGCACCGTCGCCGCGGCGGGGACCGATCTTTGTCACTCTTGTGTAGCCGCCGTTGCGGTCAGCGTACTTGGGAGCGATCTCAGCAAAGAGCTTAGTAACAACGTCTTCCTTGGTGACAAAAGCCAAAACAAGGCGTCTGTTGTGAAGTGTGTTTGTTTTTGCGGTTGTTATCATTTTCTCCGCCATAGCCTGAACTTCTTTGGCGCGAGTATATGTTGTCTCAATTTTGCCGTTTTCGAGAAGGAAAGTAACCATCGCACGGAGCATAGCGGTTCTCTGCGCTGTTGTTCTTCCCAGTTTTCTTGTACCTGGCATTGTATTCACTCCTTTATAGTTTTATAAAAGGATGAGTTAATTTCACTCTTCTTCCTTTTGGAGACCGAAGCCGAGGGAATTAAGCTTCTGTACAACCTCTTCAAGGGATTTTCTTCCCAGGTTGCGAACCTTCATCATATCCTCTTCGGACTTGTTAATTAAATCTTCAACAGTATTGATACCTGCGCGCTTGAGGCAGTTGAACGAACGTACAGACAAATCGAGGTCTTCGATAGTCATTTCGAGGATCTTCTCCTTGCCCTTGTCGTCCTTCTCGACCATAACTTCTGCAGAAGAAGCCTTGTCGGAGAGGTTGACAAAGAGGTTAAGGTGCTCGGTGAGTACCTTTGCCGCAAGAGAAACCGCCTCTTCGGCGCTGATAACGCCGTTTGTCCAAACGTCAAGCGTAAGCTTATCGTAGTCGGTTATCTGACCAACACGGGTGTTGTCAACCGTGTAGTTTACCTTTAATACAGGCGTATAGATCGAGTCGATGGGGAGAACGCCGATCACGTTATTGCCCGCGAGCTGCTTGTTGCGCTCGCCGGGAACGTAACCTCTGCCCCTGTCGAGAGTGATCTCCATATTGAGCTTTGCGCCCTCGCCGAGAGTGGCGATATGGAGATCGGGATTGAGGATCTCAACCTCGTCGTCGCACTTGATGTTCGCTGCTGTAACAACGCCCGCGCCCTCGGCGTCGATCTCGACGACCTTGGGGCTTACCTCGTGGAGCTTGGGAACAAGGCTCTTGAGGTTAAGTACGATTTCGGTTACGTCCTCTTTTACGCCCGGTATAGTTGAAAATTCGTGAAGAACGCCGTCAATCTTTACTGATGTGACAGCACAGCCCTCAAGTGAGGAAAGCAGCACTCTGCGAAGGCTGTTGCCGAGAGTGTTGCCGAATCCGCGTTCAAGCGGTTCAACGACAAATCTGCCGTACTTTCCGTCCTCGGTTAATTCCGCTGTTTCAATTCTTGGCTTTTCTATTTCAATCATTCGCGAATCCTCCTTTATTATGCCGCCGTATTCCGGCAGCTTGTAATCTGTCGTATATATTCTCTAACAAAGATGCGGTACAAAACGCGCACCGCGCATAATGGCGGGATAACGTGCCCGCCGGCACCAGATTACTTGGAGTACAACTCAACGATGAGGTGTTCTTCAACAGGATAGTCGATATCGTCTCTCTGCGGAAGAGCAATAACCTTGCCGCCGAGGAGATTTTCGTCCTTCTCAAGCCACTTGGGAGTGAGAGTTGAAGCGTTTTCACCCTCTGCGATCGCCTTGAATCTTGTTGTTGAGCGGCTCTTCTCACTTACTGCGATAACATCGCCTACCTTAACGATGTAAGAGGGGATGTTTACCTTTTTGCCGTTTACTGTGAAGTGAGCGTGGTTGACAAGCTGTCTTGCCTCACGTCTTGTAGCCGCTAAGCCCAGACGGAAAACAACGTTGTCAAGTCTGCGCTCTACGAGTGAAAGCAGAGCCTCACCGGTCTTGCCTTCAGCCTTTTCAGCCTTCTCATAGTAAGCGCGGAATTGCTTCTCAAGGATGCCGTAGATAAACTTTACCTTCTGCTTCTCTGTGAGCTGCATGCTGTATTCGCTCTTTTTTCTTCTCATTTTACCGCCGGGGTTTCTGTTAGAAGTCTTTTTGCTGTAACCCATAACGGCGGGTGAAATCCCGAGCGCTCTGCAACGCTTTGCGATCGGCTGCATATTTTTAGCCATTATAAATTTCCTCCTTTAATAATACTATACACGTCTTCTCTTGGGAGGACGGCATCCGTTGTGAGGAATTGGAGTAACGTCTTTGATCATTGTTACCTCAAGACCTGCTGTCTGAAGCGCTCTGATAGCTGCCTCTCTGCCCTGTCCGGGTCCCTTTACATAAACCTCAACGTACTTCATACCATGCTCCATTGCAGCCTTTGCTGCTGTTTCGGCAGCGGACTGAGCCGCAAACGGAGTTGACTTTTTTGAACCTCTGAATCCGAGTTCGCCTGCGCTTGCCCAAGAAACAGCGTTACCCTGTGTATCTGAAATCGTAACAATAGTATTGTTAAATGTAGACTGGATATGAGCCGCGCCCTTTTCAATGTGCTTGCGCTCACGGCGGCGGCGGATAACCTTTTTACCTTTTGGTGCTGCCATAGTCGTGAACCTCCTTACTTCTTCTTGTTCGCCATGGTCTTACGGGGTCCCTTGCGGGTACGCGCGTTAGTCTTTGAACGCTGACCTCTTACGGGGAGACCCTTTCTGTGACGCACGCCACGGTAACAGCCGATATCAATAAGTCTTTTGATATCATAAGCTATGTCACGACGAAGATCACCTTCTACGCGGCAGTTGTGCTCAATGTACTCTCTGAGCTTTGATACATCTTCTTCTGTTAAGTCCCTGACACGGGTGTCGGGATTAACGCCTGTTGCAGCAATAATGTCTGTTGCAGTTTTACGACCGATACCGAAAATATATGTCAAGCCGATCTCGACTCTTTTATCTCTCGGCAAGTCAACGCCTGCTATACGAGCCATTTAAGTTGCACCTCCATATTGATATAAGTTAGTTTTTTGTTTAAAGTCTGTGCGAGTACCGAAAATTATCCCTGACGCTGCTTATGCTTGGGATTTTCGCAGATAACGAGGATCTTACCCTTTCTCTTGATAACCTTGCACTTATCGCACATTTTCTTTACTGAAGGTCTGACTTTCACTAATAATCATTCCTTTCTTTTTAGTCGTTACCTAAGTTTTCCGAATTCAGCTTATTTAGGGCTGAAAACAATGTTTTGATTTATGCGTTTACTCAATAACTCTCAAAGAATGGGCAACGGTAAACGCCGTGAATTACTTGGATCTCCAGGTAATTCTGCCTCTGGTCAGGTCGTATGGAGACATCTCCACAGTGACCTTATCGCCCGGCAAGATGCGGATGAAGTTCATCCTGAGCTTGCCTGAAATAACAGCTAATATCACATGACCGTTCTGGAGCTCTACCTTGAACTGAGCGTTGGGAAGAGCTTCTTTTACGATACCTTCTACTTCAATAACATCCTGTTTTGACATTTTTTAACCTCCGTTGTGGTTTTTTAATATCTCTCTTAGTTTCGGATCGGTGTCTGTCGGACCGGTGTAAACCGAGTTTGTAGGCGCAAGGTGGATAAGCTTTTTCTTTTTCGGCTTTTTAGCTTTGCGCCGTTTGCCGTCCGCGATGTACGCGTACGCTCCGTCTGTTTGCAGTACAACAAAGAACCTATCTTTGTCGCGTCCTGCCTTTGCCCTTACTATACTTCCTTTTACAATGCTCATAATCGTTCCTTAATCACACAAGGTCAGAATTTTGGGGCCGTCGGGAGTGACAGCGATCGTGTGTTCAAAATGAGCGGATAGCTTTCCGTCAAGAGTTTTGACCGTCCACTTGTCGCCCATCACGCGAACGTGGTGTGTGCCCTCGTTTACCATTGGTTCGATGGCGATCGTCATTCCCGGAAGCAGCTTTACGCCTCTGCCGGGTGTACCGAAGTTTGGCACGCTTGGGTCTTCGTGTAGATTCGCACCTACGCCGTGGCCGACGTAATTTCGTACCACCGAGTAGCTGCGAGCTTCGACATACCTTTGAACCGCGCTTCCTATATCGCCTATGCGGTTTAACGCGGCTGCCTGTTTAATTCCCTCATACAGGCTCTCCTTTGTGGCGTCGAGCAAAGCCTGCGCTTTCGCGCTGATTTTGCCGCAGGGGAAGGTGTAGGCGTTGTCGCCGTGATACCCCTTATAGTAAGCTCCAACATCAACGCTTACTATATCGCCCTCTTTAAGGATGATGTCCTTTGACGGTATGCCATGGATAACCACGTTATTAACGGAAATACATGCGCTTGCGGGAAATCCGCCGTAACCGAGAAACGAGGGAGAAGCTCCCTGTTTCTCGATAAACTCACGGATAATCGTATCAATTTCAAGGGTGGATACCCCGGGCTTTACAGCCTCGCCCGCAACGCGTAACGCCTGTGCAGATATCCTGCAAGCGTCTCTCATCAAAGAGAGTTCCCGCGCTGTTTTGATTGACACCATTCTTAAGCCTCGATAGCCTTGAGAACTGCCGCGGTCGTATCCGCAACTGTGTTCTGACCCTCTACGTTAACAAGCTTACCCTGCTTTTTGTAGTAGTCAGCAAGAGGCTCGGTCTCTTTGTGGTAAACATCGAGACGCGCGAGCACGGTGTCGGGGTGGTCGTCCTTACGCTGAACAAGGGTGCCGCCGCAA
This sequence comes from Ruminococcus sp., assembly GCA_045116595.1. Taxonomy (GTDB): domain Bacteria; phylum Bacillota; class Clostridia; order Oscillospirales; family Acutalibacteraceae; genus Ruminococcoides. Next base: position 4,799 of record JBGULZ010000107.1, read on the forward strand.
TCGTCGCAAACCCCGTCCTTTTGAGGCTTTAAGCTCTCAATGTGATAAGGTCTGCCGCAATTTTCGCAGACACGGCGTCCGGACATACGCTTGATAATGCTTTCGTCGGGTACGTCGATGTTGATGACGTACTTGATATCAACGCCCATATTGTCCAGAGCCTCGGCCTGGGGGATGGTTCTCGGGAAGCCGTCAAGGATGAAGCCCTTCTTGCAGTCGTCCTCGCTGAGTCTTTCTTTGACGATACCGATTACGACTTCGTCGGGAACAAGCTTGCCGTCATCCATATAGGACTTAGCCTTGAGACCCATCTCAGTGCCGTTTTTCAGCGCTTCACGGATCATGTTTCCGGTTGAAATAGTGGGAATACCAAAGTGCTCGCAAAGTACAGCGGCCTGTGTGCCTTTACCTGCACCGGGAGCGCCTAACATGATAATGTTCATCATAATATTATACCTCATTTAGCTTAATTAGTCAAGAAATCCTCTGTAATGACGCATCATCATCTGGCTTTCGAGCTGCTTAACTGTCTCAAGAGCAACGCCGACTACGATGATGATAGATGTACCGCCCATTGAAAGTCTGCCGAGACCGGTCACCGCGCCGAAGATAAGGGGCACGAGAGCGATGAATGACAGGAACAGCGCGCCGATAAGAGTAACTCTTGAAAGAATATTCTTAATGTATGCGGCTGTCGGGGCGCCCGGGCGGATACCCGGAACGGTACCGTTGTTCTGTTTGAGGTTGTTTGCCATTTCAACAGGATTGTACTGAATGGTTGTATAGAAATACGCGAACATCAAAATAAGGATAAAGTACAGTACGATGTACAACCAGTTGGTTGAGTTGAACGCGTTGAAGAACGCGCCCCAGAATCCGTCCTTGATGTTGAGGAACAGATTGATCGTACTTGGGATCGAAAGGATCGAGCTTGCGAAGATGATGGGAAGTACGCCGCCGAGCGCAACCTTGATGGGAAGGTGGCTTGACTGACCGCCGTACATCTTTCTGCCTACAACGCGCTTTGCGTACTGGATGGGGATCCTGCGCTCACTATCCTGCATAAATGTGATGAGCCAGATAATAGCGAGGAACATTACGATCCAGATGATTACAAACGCGAAGTACTTGGGCTGTGCGCTACCTGCTTCGCCGTCGCCGGAACCGAGATTCCAGATAGAGATCAGGTCGTGGATCGTTGAGGGGAATCTCGCAACGATACCCGCGAACAAGAGGATCGAGATACCGTTTCCGATACCGTACTTGTTGATCTGCTCACCGAGCCACATCATAAGCGCGGTACCCGCGGTAAAGACAAGCACAATGACTATGCCTGCAAATACCATAGCGAAGCCCTCGTTGTATACGGTGATGTGCGAGCCCGACTCGCTCATTGTATTCTTCAGATAGAAGAAGTACGCGGTACCTTGTATAAGGCCGAGCGCGACGGTCGTATATCGGGTGATCGTTCCTATCTTACGTCTGCCTGCCTCGCCCTCTTTTGAGAGTCTCTCAAGAGCGGGGATAGCAACGCAGAGAAGCTGGATAATGATCGAGCTGTTGATGTACGGTGTGATACCCATCGCAAACAGTGTCGCGTTTGAGAACGCGCCGCCCGAAAGGGTGTTGAGGTATGCGATCATATTTGATCCGGCGTCTGTAACGTCGGTCGCAGGCGCCATTACCTCTGCAAGCACATTTGTGTCGAGAAACGGAACGGGGATTACCGAACCGATTCTGAACACGACGATGATCAATAATGTAAATAAAATTTTCTTACGCAGATCGGGGATCGACCATGCGTTTTGGATTACCTTAAACAATTAAACCACCTCTGCCTTTCCGCCGGCAGCTTCGATTGCTGCCTTTGCTGATTCGGAAAAAGCAGAAACCTTAACGGTGAGTTTTTTGTCGAGTTTGCCGTTACCGAGAACTTTAACTGCGTCAAAGCTTCCCTTTACAACGCCTGCCTCAACAAGCGCCTGAGCGTCTACTGTGTCACCGTCGTTAAATTTTCTGTTTAAAGCGCTGAGGTTAATAGCAACCACGTTCTTAGCAAAGATGTTGTTGAAACCTCTCTTGGGGACGCGGCGCTGAAGGGGCATCTGACCGCCTTCAAAACCCGGACGGATGCTTCCGCCTGAACGGGCCTTCTGACCTTTGTGTCCCTTTCCGGCTGTTTTTCCCCAACCGGAGCCGTGACCTCTGCCGATTCTCTTTGATTTTTTCTTTGAGCCAGCGGCAGGTGAAAGTTCATTTAACTTCATTAGTTCGCACCTCCTTGCTTACGCTTCACTAACCTCTATGAGGTGGATGATTTTTGCTACCTTGCCTTTGGTCGAAGGATTGTCGGGCTGTTCTGTTGTGTCGCCGATTTTCTTAAGACCTAAAGCGTGGGCGGTTGCAATCTGATCTTTTTTAGCGCCGATAAGGCTTTTTACTAACTTGATTGTCATTATTTGCAGCCTCCCTTATTAAAGAATTTCCTTAACGGATTTACCGCGGACAGCGGCAACTTCCTCTGCTGTTCTGAGAGCGGCAAGACCCTGGAGGGTAGCTCTTACAACGTTGCAGGGGTTATTTGAGCGGAGCGCCTTTGTTCTGATGTCCTTGATGCCTACTGCCTCAACGACCGCACGAACGGGGCCGCCCGCGATCACACCTGTACCGGGTGCGGCGGGCTTCATAAGAACTCTGCCTGCGCCGTACTCACCGATGATCTCGTGAGGAATCGTTGTACCTCTGAGCGAAACCTTCATAAGGTTCTTTTTGGCGTCC
>JBGULZ010000108.1:0-6031 GCA_045116595.1 Ruminococcus sp.
CTTCTTCATCATACTTTGTCGCCGGTCCCTTAAAAATGTCGGGGCGTCCGTTATGATGAACCATATCGACCTGAACAAGTAAATCAAGTATTTTCGGTATATCTTTTTCAGTTGCTTTTCTGACAGTTAAATCCATAATGCTCTCCTATTCATAATCCGGCTTTTGCATTTTCTTTCTGTCATAAATCTTTTTGCTCTTGACCACTCTTGTAGTCGGTTTTAAGCCGTTTCAATCGCGGCGGCGACGAGCATGATATTTCTTTTGTGCCTTTTTGCTTTGCTTGTTTAGTGGTATCAGTTTCACGCCCGTCACCTCCATCTATAATTACAATAATGCTTCTTTACATTGTTTTGTACAGATACTTGATCGTCTGCTCGTTGGGGATCACAACGCCTCTGAGCAGCTTATCCATCAGGAAAGGAGCGAGCTGGCGTGCTTTTGACGAGCCGGAACCGCAGATCATGACGGTATTGAAGGCGAACAGCAGTCCGAGTTTCTGGTAATACTCCTTGAGCTGATCGGGATCGGTGATGCCGGTGTACTTCATAAAGAACATATTGCCTACCTGCAGGCACATTTCAGCAGGCATACCAACGGTTCTCTCGATATGCTTCGCATGATCTCCCGAAGGAGCTACGATCATATCGCGGTAGGTCGCGACCAGATCACAAATCGGCGGACCCTGTGAGATCATCGGCATATCTATCAGCACAAGCTCACCGTTATTGATCATGATATTGCCGGGGTGGAGGTCGTTGTGGATAACGGTGTCCGCCTCGGGGATCGCGTCGACGATACTGTGCATCAGCGCGATCTCTTCATCAGAGCACCATTCCGTAAGATTAGCGATATTCCTGTGATAGATCGCCTGTGTGCGCTCAACGATTCCTGTGGGCAATTCGGTCGAATGAAGTTTCTTTGCAAGCTCAACATACTGATCAGTATACTCCACAAGCTTTTCGGGGTTATCCCTCATGGCGTGACCGAGCGTATCGGAATCGAGCATTTCAAAAACCACTCCGTAGCGGTCGCCGACCTTGACCATGTCATAAGCGATAACGGAGGGAATACCGTTCAAAAACGCAGTGCGCGCATACTCCCGCTCGCGGTTGATATCATCCAGATCGGTCACGTCGATATCGGCCTTATAGACCTTTACGATCGTGTCTTCGTTCAGTCGGTACACAGCGCCGTTGCCGCCCTCGCCGATCAATTCACAGCCCTCGACAGACACCTCTCGCAAAGCCTTTTTGACGTTAATAATGTCTGTAAAACCGGTGACGTCGAAAATCTCATAGACCTCGGGACTGACGTTGCAGACGGTCACTTCTCCGACAGTTTTTCTCAGCTTCAATAACACACGCAAACCGGCTGATGAAATATATTCCAGCTCAGCAGCGTCGATTTCGGACGGCAGCGCAGCCATGATCTCCTTTTCAAATTCAGGCGCGTTGTTTGAGTTGATTTTTCCTTTGATTTGATACATAATTTACCCCCGTTGATCAAGATATTTATTTCTTAAAATATTTAAGTCTGTTTGATCTATATTCAGCCCGTTTACTATATAGCCTTCGATTGAACCGTAATTCTTTTTCAGATGGGCTATGGCGCTGCTCATAAAACTCTCATCTACCGAGTCAAACACGAGCAAGGCTTTTTTGATAAAGTCCTCTTCTAAGTTCTTTTCGGACAAATACCGTTTTGTAGCCGCGATCCGCTCAGCGTTGTAATCGTTGGTAAGTAAGAAATCCTCCATAACGGTTTTTTCATCGACTCCGAGAGCCGAAAGCAGAAGCATAGCCGCAAGTCCGGTTCTGTCCTTGCCGCTCGTGCAGTGCCAGAGCACAGCTCTTCCGGGCTCTGTATCGAGCAGTATCGAGAAGAAGTCTGAAAAAGCTCTTTTACCGGAGTCGGATTCGAGAAAGCCGATATACATTCTTTCGTCGAGCATTCCCGATTTGATCGTCAGTTCTGTCACCTGAATGAGGTCAAAGGAGCTGATGTCGATATCGGTATTTGCCGAACCGAACACCGACGGATCGATAACATCAAGGTGATGATACCCGACGCCGTAAATTACCGGATCGTCGGCTCCCGCAAGCTCCATAGGCATACGGAAATCAACGATATGCCCGAGGCGGTAACGGTCTCTCAGGATGGTGATATCCTCGTCTGTGATTTTGTCAAGCTTGCCTGTGCGCAGCAACAAGCCGTGTTTAACGGATTTGCCGTCGCTTGTTTTATAACCGCCCAGCTCACGGGCGTTATTAACGCTTTTAAGCGGAAGCGAAACAGTTTGTTTATAGTTCATTATTGTACTTCTCCTTATCAAAAATCCCCGGTATGATCTGTCAAATCCGCATGGGGGACCCCTACTTCTTCTCAATCACGATAAACGGGATCTTTCGTTCTGCTTCCGTCAGCCCTGCATGAACTCCGCGCATTTCCCGGGTATGAAAATGGGTAATAAATATGCTCTTGTCAGAGATCGCCAATGCGATATAATCACCGATCATATCTTCTAAGCCGTCACGATCATTTCCCGTTCCAAACAATCTCTCGGAAAGAGCCTCGTCTTTTGTCAGCAAAACAAAGGAATCTCCAAAATACTTGTTGAAAATCTTCGGAAAGGTTTCCTTGTATTCATCTTTCACAAAGAGGTTCAGTGTGCGCGGCTCAAAGGAAGGCGGACGAACAAGACAGCGCATGATCTCAGGATAATCAAGCAGGCAATCATTCTTGCTGTCTATGTGGCCATGATCCGCAGTAATCAGAAACAAAGTATCAGATAATCCCGATACTGTTTTCTCTACCATTTTTTCAAGATCTGTAACGATCCTGTGTGTTTCCGGACTTCCCGTTCCCGTCTTATGCATGGTGCTGTCCGGTTCATTCCAATATGCATAAATGAACTTTCTGCCCGGTTCATGACATAGCTTCTCCACACGGTTCAAGACCGCGTCCGCGCTTTGAGGATACGGCGGCATGAATGGCATAGCGGCATATGCGCTGCCCCCTGACTCGTTTATGATCTCGACGATATTTTTGTACGGAGTGTATCGAAAGCCGACATTGTACTCCGCTGCTGGTGGAGCCTCCTCCAACGAATCCATCGCCCATCTCTTTTTTCCATCCGGATCAGTGGCAGACGGAACAGCGTTTTCTTTTTCCTTTTGCTGTTCTGTGTTCAAAAAAACGGTCACGTTTTTATTGATCTGCGGATAGTAGATATCCCATCCCAGCCATCCATGTTCATTCGGATATAATCCGCTGAGGATCGAAGTTGTCGCAGCAACCGTTGTAGGCGGATATACGGAATCAAGCGCGCCTGCCATATGGCTTCTGAAAAACCCGTTCTTTTCAAGATGCCTCTCAACGATCGATGTTCCCAGCGCATCCAGAATAAGAAGCACCACATTCTTATACTCCCCTTCAAGATACTTATCCGCAAGGGAAAGCGTCCCGGCTGTTGTCTGCGCGCCAAATCTCTTTAATATGGAATTGGATAGGTTCACAAGACAGTTGTTATAGTCCGGCAGAGCGGACCGTATATTTCTGCTCATTTCTGATATTTCTCTCCCTATAGTTCTTCTTTTTTTAGCCTATATATTCCGATTTATCTTTCTATGATTATCATAGCAGAAGACTCACGTTTTGTCCACAACAAACAAGGATTAATAAACAACTCTTGACAAACCGTTTGGCAGTTGTAGAATAGAATCAGCGAATTTTTCGGAGGAGTTTTTAGTGAGCTACATTACAACCGTTACAGGGAAGCATTTCGATCCGATGAATCCGGTTGACTGTGAAATCGACATTTTGGATATTGCACATGCGCTGTCACTGATGTGCCGGGGCAACGGACACATCAAGACCTTCTATTCTGTTGCGCAGCACAGCATTGCCTGTGCCGAGGAAGCCTTTGAGAGAGGATACACATCGATCGTTATGATGGGATGTTTGCTTCATGACGCAAGCGAAGCATATTTGTCAGACGTGACACGTCCGATCAAGAAGGATCTGCCGCAATACCTGCAGGCAGAGGATAGATTGCAAAACGCCATCTGGCGGCGCTTTATCGGCAGAGATTTGACAGCAGATGAGAAAGAAAAAGTTTTTGAGATCGACGACCTTATGCTCTCGATGGAATTTCATCAGCTGATGCCGGAGGAACTCAACGACGACTATCGGAAGCTGGTAAAAGATGTTGTGTGCGAAACGATGCCGACAGAAATCGTCAGAGATAAATTTCTACAGCTTGCTGCCAATGGATATGAGGATTTTGCCATCCATATCGCAACTGAGGACGAGCTGAAACAAGTGCCGGATATATGCGCTCCCGATATTGCGTCGTCGGCAAAGAAAGAGCCGTTGTGGGTGATGGTCTATGAAGATGAAATCATTGGATGCGGCCATTATGACGGCAGCTCAGCGGTATGCAAATTTGCAGCTGAACCAATCAACTTTGTTTATCCCTCTTTTCTGAGATCCGCCATCATGACGAAATCGAAAGCCTGCAACACCTACGACGAATTATGCAGCTATGAAGGAAAAGCAGTAATACTGACTACTACCGAAAACGAAATATTTTATGGCTTTGCCTCTCACCTGCCGGCTGAATACTGCCTTCATGAATTCGGCGTTGAAGAAGAAGCTATCCAGATCGGTATGTACGTTTTTTATCCGTGGGATATTAAAGGCATAAAGGATTGGCAAATATCAAAGGTGGTTATTTGATTCCCGTTTTCTTTGATTACAGCGTCGCAAACTTTGACTGTGTTTTCCATAGACAAACCAACATCATCAAAAGAGCATCAATAACTGTTTTCTTGCAGTTACTGATGCTCTTTTTTCTCTTAAAATCGGCATATCTATGCGGTTTTTGATCCCTTGACATCACCTCCAAAACCGCGTGCCGTGGCTTTCTTATTGACGATATTATCCCGGAAAGCAATCGGGGTATCGACAATTCATTATTTGTTTGGTATAATTTTTTTACGTGAAAAAATAAGGGATCACATTACGGAACAAAAGGCGGGATTTTATGCAGGAAACAAAACCTCGTTTTATTATCAAAAAATATCACTCCATTCTCCGCGCGGCGATCATCGTTGAGGCCGTCGGCTTCATTGTTTCGCTGACAGACAGCATTATCGCAGGCAATTTCATCGGCGATGAAGCATTCGCGGCAATATGTTGTTTCTAATCTGATGGTCAATCATGAAGCAAAGCTGTATATGGTCACGACCGGCTACAACCGCAATGAATTCTTTTTCAGCCGCGAGAACAATTAACTTTCACCCGGTTTTCCGTTATAACAAATATTTAACGCTGTGAAGCACCGTAGCTTCACAGCGTTTTTTTGCGCCGTCATTCAAAATATTTTTTAGAATTTTTTTAAAAAGCCCGATATTTGCAAAGAAGTTGCAAAGGTCGGGCTGATATACTTTAGTCACAGTCAAGGGAAACACAAAGCTTCCCAAGACGGCTGAAAGAAAAAGTTAAAAAAATTAAAACTTTTTCAAAAATCACAGATATTTGCAAAGAAGTTGCAAAGATCATCCTGATATACTAAAGTCACAATAAAAAACCGAAAGGAGATACCAAAATGAAAACCACAAAAACCACAACCATCAACACATTAAACACAAACACAACTAATAATTCAACAAATTCAAAAGGAGTGAAAACAATGAAAAAAACAAGAAGATTTAAGACAAGATTGATCGCAGGCATCCTCTCAGCGATCACAGTAGTTTCAGTAGGAACAATGGCTATCGGCTCCGCTTCCGCTTTTGCTATCCCCGGAATCGCTGAAACCGTACTCAGCACCACCTTCGGCTACGCTAAAGACGAAGTGATGAAGTTAGCCGGTCCCGAGCTCTCAAAGATGGGACTTTCTCCTATTTTGAACAAGGTTCTCGGAATCGAAGATGACGGTCCCTCCAATCAGGACGTGCTCGACAAGATCGACAAGAGTACCGAAGAAATCAAGGCAGAGATCAACAAGGTTCTCGACGAAGTGAAAGA
>JBGULZ010000109.1:0-6791 GCA_045116595.1 Ruminococcus sp.
CTATGGCTACAAATAATAACTACAAAGGTAATAATAACACAGGCAAGAAGGCTCCTACGCCGAGAATCAGTGCTAAAATCGATAATCTCGTAGATAACAACACCAACCTCCGCGCGTTTGCGAGCATCACCGTCGGCGGCGCCATTGCGGTTCACGGCTTGCGCGTTATGGATTCGAAGAAGGGCTTGTTTGTTTCAATGCCTTCTTATTCCTACGAAGACCATAACGGCGAAACCAAGTATGCCGACTACGCCCATCCCATTTCCAAAGAAGCCAGGGACGCTATCAACACAAAGGTTCTCGATGCCTATGAGCAGGCTCTCGAAGAGTCCGAAACTGAGAATGAGGGTGAGGGCTACGGAGAATCTGAGAACTACGACATCGAACCCGATGAAGCGCCGAGCTTCCATCCGAGGATGTAATCATGCAAAAGAAGCCGGAGCTGACGGAAGAGCAGCAGAAGGAAAAAGAAATCAATGAGCTGATCATGACGGAGGACAACATCGAGATGACGGCTCACCTTGAACACTGCCCCGAATGTCAGCAGGGCGGTGTTAACGGAGTGCTGAAAATATTCTCCCTTATAGGCTGCGATATTTATGACGTGCATGAGGAAGAAGCCGATGACTTTGAGGACGGGGAAGATTTTTCTCGCGGTTTCAGACAAAAAATGTGATTTTGGTCTGGCTATTTTGAAAATATGTGGTATTGTTGTTTGCTAAGAAAGGAGCGCGATCAATATGAAAAAAACAATCGCAACTATATTAACAATTCTCTTAGCGGCAAGCACATTTACCGCATGTACACAAGCAAGCAGCACCGAAGAAACATCAACCGTCAAACCCACCGAAACATTAGTTTCAACAATGGATGAATCGAAAAAGCCTATGCAGGAAACGACTGTTTCAACCGAAACGGTTACCGCCGAAACTTCGCCTGTGTCGGACAAAAACGAGTCATCGACAACTGAGCCGAACAAGCCGAAAAAGACCGCCACAAGCCAAAATTCGGGCAATGTGGGGCAGAATTCCAAGGTCGAGCAAGTACAATCAGACAGCCTGCAAAAGAGCCAAAATGAGGCTCCAAAACAGCAGTCGAAAACCAACTCGACAACAGAGAATAAGCCAAAGGCTACGGAAGCTCAGAAAGCTGCTGAGAAACCCAAATCCGAGGAAAAACCGAAAGCGGTTGAAAAACCAAAGGAGATAGAAAAGCCTGTAGAGGAACCTAAACAGCAGTCGATTGACTTCGGACGCGTCACAAGCGCGCTTATTAGCTATGGCTGCTCACTCGGTATGGTGTACAACGGTTCGCTGAATACCGGAAATGCCGGATGGTTTCCGCCACTGGATGTAAGCGGATACAGCGACACCGACAGTGTTATCTCCGCAGGGTATGACGAGGTTGGGTATCTGCCATACTACTTCAGCAGCTATGCTGAACCCGGCGATATCGCGTTCAACGTGATAGCAAGCAACAATCAAATCTATGTAGTCTACGGCTAATGACAAGCACCCGAACTCGCTTCGGGTGCTTTCTTTTAGGAATGAGGTGAAACAAAAAATGAAAGTATTAGCAAAAATCGGATATGACAATTCAACAGTTGAGATAGAATTCCCAATTGATGACGATGAACTCGACAGAACTTTAAAGCAAAACTATATGCCAACCGATACCACAAAGCCTTTTCATGTACGGAATATTGATTATCCTACAATCCTTTCCAAGTTAACCGGCAGAACAGTAAACCTTGATGAGTTGAATTATCTTGCAAAAAGGTTGAACTGTTTCGATGATGACGAAATGGATCAGTTTGAAATCGCAGTTGAACAAGAGAACATGAGCAGCCTCAAGGATTTAATTAATCTTTCGTTCAATCTTGATAAATTCACTTTGATAAAGGATATCAGTGACATGACGAAGGTCGGCAGAGAATATGTGCTCAATACAGAAGGCTCCGTTCCTGCTGACTCTAAGTATGATGAAAAATATGCCCAAGTCGGCATGGAACTGCTCAAGTCAGGACGCGGTGTGTTTACACAAAAAGGGCTCTTGTTCAGAGAGGATAAACCGCTTGAAGAACTCTATGACGGTCAGGTGTTTCCGTACTTTGCCTACAATGCGTCCATTGTAGATATCGAGATAGAGTACAACGGAAAGTCCGAAATGGTGTTCTTACCTGATTCCGAACTTGCTTTCGGAAAAGCACTAAAACGACTTGGCGCACCGAATCTTGAAGCGTGCGATTGTTCGCTTGAGTTGACCAACTACAAGTACAGCAGACTGGTTGATTCGTTCAATGAAATATTTGAAAAAGACGGTATCAATGAGTTGAACCGTATATTAAAAACAATGGACGAATACGACATCGATCCCAATAAGGTCGCAGCCCTTTTAGAATACACAGGTGTCACTTCGGCTAGCGACATCAACGTCTTGATAGACAGCGTTGATGACTTCGAACTCATAACTGATGTTTATGAGGGCGATTATGACGAGATCGGCAGATATTTCATCAACAACTCTGATGATTATGACTTGTCTGAGGAGTTGGAGGAATTTTTCAACTTCGACCAATTCGGAGAATATATCGCGGATGAGCATTCAGGTCAATTCGTATCAGGTGGTTTTATCTACTATACAGGTTATACCGGACTGGATGAGATCCTCGATCAGCTTGATACCGCCGATAGTTCTATGAGAATGGGAGGAATGTAATGGCTGTTCTGTTCTCCAAAGTAATACTGACGGCAGATAACGGCAATACAGCACAGCTTCTGTGCGGTGGGATTCCTACAAGCAATTACGACTTGGAGGATTGGCTGATTTATCAGAAGTTTATATGCGACAATATGAGCTGCCGTGAGATCAAGGCAGAGGTGGATTCCTTCCTCTATGGAGAGGGAGAAGTGTTCACGGCAAACGAGTATGAAATTGCGGCCTACACGGGACGAGGGGAAGGCTTCCTCACACATCCTGATGTGCGTCCGCACGGCAGTTCGGAATTTACAATCTATACTCCAATAATTAGGAACGAGGTGAAATTATGCTGATTACAGCAGTTATAAATAACCGTGGCAATACTCTTGTGGTAGATATGCCGCGCGACAGAATGGATCTTGACACCAAGCTATACTCTATCGGACAGGAGTTATCTCACAATACTCCTATAACAGAAGATCCCGACAGCGATGTTACAGTAAAGCTGTCAGCCGACAGCGACATTGGTGTACACATGATCAAGCTGTTCAATGACAGTCATACACTGAGAGATGTCAATAATCTCGCAAATGCGGTGATGAACGCTCCCGATGAAGTCAAAGAGGCGTTAGAATCGGATATCCTTAACGATCAGTATTCTACGCCCGATGAACTGATTAAGGATGTCAAAAAGCAGACTTTTGAAGCCGGACAATATACCGAGACCTTCTACTTTCCTCTTGTCGGTATGCTTGAAGATGAAGAGTACGATGACGAGTACGAGGTAGGAAACCCATTTCTCATGGATTATAAATGGGATATCAGTGAGCTCGTGGAAAAAGAGCAGGACGCCGATTTAGGAGATATGAAGGATTACTTCTACGATGACGATAACGCCCAAGCAAAGATGGTAACCGCCAGATGGGATGTTGCTGAGAAGAACGGCAGACTCTTTGGCAAAGTCGACTTCAAACTCCGTGAGCCTTTCACGGCAGAAGAAAAGGAAAAGGTCAGAGAATGGGTGCGCGGTCAAAATTCAGACGGCTTTGGAGAAGGACTCGAGCAGAGACCAATCGAAACCGAAGACGGCGACCTTTATGTATCCATGTGGAATTCCGGCGATGATTATTTTATCTACGATGAGAATGAGATGAACGAATATCTTTCTCAACAGCAGAACGGAGGAATGAAACTGTGAAATTCGAAAAGCTCTATGCTTGGCTGAAAGATTCTGACTCAAATCTCACTTTTGTGCGTGATTATGACCGTCAGGAAAACTTCATGAAAGTTTCTTTCAGCAAGAAAATTGACCTGATTTATCATCAAAGAGTGATTGACGCGCATGCTCTTGCTCCGAAGCTGCCGTTCTACTATTGCGGCATTTACAATAAGAAGGATGGCAAACTCTATGCTTCCGAATTCCCCTTAAGAGGAAATCTGCCGGAAATAGACAGCGGTGAAACTTTCAGTCTTTTGCAAAAAAGCTTTAATCAGGACGTGCGCAGATATCTGGTTCAATACTTTGAGAAAAATGCCGATACAATAAGGGAATCACTGTCTGTGGATAAAGCGCTGGGAAAAGTATATAAATGGTGCGATGAACAGGAACTTAAATTAGATGCACAGGATTGTTTTCGAAAGGGAATCAAATCTGAAGACATCAGTTATAAGATTCATTTCCACTTTGAATTCCTCGGTCAAATGAGTATGATTCGATATGTTGATAACCCGTCTGAAATCGTCAAAGATGAAGCTGAATGGTTTTTGGAAGCTAACCGAGATTTGGTTAGATGTATCATTCAGGAACATGACGTGCTTAAACGGTATCTGAAGCAGTGGGAATCGTTACAAGAAAGCAATTCTCATAAACAGCAGGAGGAAAGCATTTATGCGAATTGAAGATTTATCCCAATGGATAGAAAACGATGAGGCGCACCACTGTGTGGTTGAAGAGAAAGGCGATAAGAAAAATCTCGTCAAGATACCTTATGACGATGACTTTAACTTTCTGTATTATCAGAGGGTATATAACGGAAACAATCTGTCTCGTACACAGGCATTTTATTACTGCGGTCTTTACAACAAACTTGACGGCAAACTTTATGACTTGCAAAGCGTATTAAAGGGGAAATTGCCTGAATTGGATTCAGGAAAAACGATCCGTACTATCCAAGACGAATTTGAATCAGCCGTCCGCAGCTTCATCAACGACATCGTTGACGATAACGTGGATAACCTTCGCAGTCCGTTCTTTGAAAATGAAAGCTATCAGCAAAAACTGGATCATTTCAAAGAATATTACGCTGAAGCGGTGATTCGGCAAAAATTCTTGGACGGAGAATCTGCAGAAGATGTGAAATTCCAATGTGATTATGACTGCGACAGGTTTGAAGAATCACAGATGATACGGTTTCTCAAATACCCGACTGCTGCAGTTGAGGAAGCAGCGACAGGGTATTGGCAGACGCATCAGGATGATATGCTGCTCGATTTGTATATGAATGAACATGTCAAGGATTGCCTTGAAAAATTAGAAGCTCAGGAAGATACCCGTTTCCATCGCCAGAGAAATATCAGTAAGGCGGTAAATGAAAGCGGTGCAAAGTCCGTGAATGTTACGATCCAGCGTGACGGAAAGGATTTCACCTTCAAGTACCCGGCGTTCAATCTCGGCTGTAACGCATATATGGATTACCACTCTTGGGATATGCCCGCAAAGGACAGAGAGAACTTCCGCAATATGTTTGAGGAAAGCTCGCGATTCTATCCGCAGGAGATAACATCGATTTCCTACAGAGGAAAAACAATTTACGAAGCTGAACCTTGGGGAGTAGATGACACTCCCGATGAAGATGAAACCAACACCATGAAGATGTAGGAGGTGAAACGATTATGCCACAGATTCAAATTGAATTAACAGCAGAAAAAGAAAACGGCAACGGCTATTTCTATGCTTCACTGGATCTGCCCGCGACCAAGATGCAGATTGAAAACGCCAAGCAGGAAGCTCGGTATACGGATTCCGATAATCTGTATCGTGATATATCGGTATATGAGTCAACTGATATTGGTCTTGATAATGTCCGGTTAGACACAACAAGCATTGAGGAACTAAACTTCCTCGCAAAGCGGATAAACTCGTTAGAGCGCCATGAGCAGATCGCTTACGACGCGGTAACGGAAAAATACTTTGGCATAGAGGGAAATGAACTCCTGTCAGTCAAAGACTTGATCAATTTGACCTACGGGTTGGATGCGATTCCGATTGTGCCGGATATAACCAATCTTGAAGAGCTCGGCAGATTTGCTGTAGAGAACAGTTTTATCACCGATTTAGAAAATTTGCCCGATTCAGCGTTAAAGTTTCTCAATTATGAAGCTATCGGAAAACAGCAGATGGAGAACGATGAAGGATACTTCATCAATGGCTTCTATGTTGCAACCTTCGCTTATGAACGTCCCGAAGTATATGACGGAGAGCATATTCCGCAGACGGAAGAATTTGAAAACGCTGTGTTCAGACTCCTTGTATCAAGGGCTCCCGTGAAGGATCCGAGTGAGGTGTTAAATAGTGCGCATTGGCTCGAACTTCCGATTGGTATCGACGAACTCTACGAGTTCGCCGAAAAGATTGGCGCGGACAGCATTGAGGATTGCGTTTACTATGATTTTCAAAGCGGTATTCCTCAGATTGATGAGGATGTCTTTGACTCTATGGATAAGATTGAATCGCTAAACATCATAGCTAATGAGTACCTGATGTTACCCGAAGCCAAAAGAGTGCTGTTCAAGGCTGTGATCGAAGCGGAGAATATCGGCAATCTCCACGATATGCAAAGTGTATTTGAAAGACTCGATCAGTATGAAATCTGCTGTGAGGATGAAAATGCAGATGAGTTCTTCAAACGGTATCTGGCGTATCACGCCCCGACAGATTTTGACACCAGATGGTTGGAAGAAGTCTCTTCCCACGATGATGCGCAAAAGCTGCTCAAAACGCTTGACGCGAAGGTTACCAATTACGGTATTGTGTCTGCTTACGGCAGATCGCTATATGAGAATGTGGCGTTCCCGACTCTGCAACCTGAGAG
>JBGULZ010000110.1:0-3614 GCA_045116595.1 Ruminococcus sp.
CGACAGATTATCGGCTTTATCCGAATAAATCAGCGTGCTTGTAAGGCTGACCAGCTTGCCGATAAAATAATCCATCGAAAAATCGGGATCATATCTGCGCATAAAGGGAGGCAGATCCTTTTTCGTTCTGCTGTAGCTCTTTATCTTTGACAGGTTGCGCAGCACTCTGAAAAGGGCAATTCCCAGAACAGCTGCGATGAATAGCAGAACTCCGCCGATCACGCCCATAGCCGCCGATGTCAGCACCGAAAAAACGATTTCGGTAAGCGGCTTTCCCGTGCTGCCGATCATATTATTGTAAACGGATATCCCGCCCCCCGCAATGGCGCCGAGTATCATCATCGGGAATGGAGTAATCACGCGGTCGGGAGTTTCAAGCGTATAGTAGCCTGTGATTTTGGGGTACAAGTCGCGCATCAAAAACCGAGTGCCGCAGAACGGGCAGCCTTCGCTAAGCTGATGGATGGTGCTGGCCGCGCCGCAGTTTGGGCAGGAATATGCCTTTTGTGGTTTTTTCTGACCCTTGAGCCAAACGGTGTAGCCGTACATAGTCTTGGTTTTGTTAACGATTTTTTTTGCGCGGTCAGAGATATATTCGGTGCCGGCTCGCAGGCGCTTAAACGGGATTCGGGTAATATAGCTGGTGTCAGTGTCCAGCTTCCACGCAATGCCCTCGATGTCTTTCTTGGCTTTTCCATAGGTTTTTTGAAGCTTAACGCCATGACGCGCCAGTCGCGCCCTTTGAAGTCCGCGAATATATTTTAAATCCTGCGAGGCTATGGTCGGATCCTTGTCCATACCGCCTTCGTTAAGCTGCTTTATAAATTGCCGAAGCAGCTCCTGTGAGTTATTGTCGTAATCGATTGGGTTGTTCATAACAGCACCTCTGTTGAGTATTATTTTTGAGAAATTTGGAATGCAAATCATTGTGCAGCGAATTTCGCACCGAAATATATAATAGCAAAAATATTTCGGGGATTCAAGTCCCTGACGCAAATCCGCCGAAAAAGTCTTTTTTGCACAGATAGGAAAAAATGAGGAAGTACCCGTTATGGGCACTTCCTATTCTCAACCTTTGTAAAGGTATTATGATTTCTTTTTCTTTTTCATCTTGGGATCCTCGCTTTTTCATAGTGTTTATTATGCTTTTATCATATCATACCCAAGGTGACAAAAAGGTGACAAAAACAGGCGCTTTCACAGTGAAAACGCCTGTTTGTTATTGATATCGATTCGCTTTCGAACACGCTTTTTGATGATTTGTTATTTTTTATTAAAAAAGCAACGGATATTAGGTTTGCTCCTGCGGCATTGCCTGCTCTGCTGCAGAAGATGATATGCCGATCAGTTTTTCCAGAGTTTCATATAATGCGTCAGGTTCAACAGGCTTGCTGAGGTGTGCGTTCAAGCCCGCCTGTATACTGCGCTGAACATCTTCATCAAAGGCGTTGGCGGTCAACGCGATGATCGGGATCGATTTTGCGTCTTCTTTTTCCATATTCCGTATGCGCCTTGTCGCTTCCAGACCGTCCATCACAGGCATCCGCATATCCATTAAGATCGCCGAGTAATACCCGGGCTCGTGCTCCGCAAACAGATCCACGGCAATTTGACCGTTCTCTGCAAGATCTATCTCCATCTCGCGCATATTCAATAACATAATTATGATCTCTGCGTTGATCGAGACGTCTTCGGCGAGCAGAATACGGCGGCCCGTCAGATCCGCTTTCTTACAATCCGGAGCTTCGTTCTTTTTTCTGAATGCTTCCTTGAATTCGTCTATCAGGGAATCGGCAAACAGGGGCTTAGGGACAAAAGTATCCACGCCGGCATTTTTTGCCTCATCAGCGATATCGTCCCAGTTCAACGCGGTGAGCATAATAATGGGGGTATCCGTTCCGATCGCGGAGCGGATTTGCCGCGTCGTAATGATTCCGTCCATCCCGGGCATTTTACAGTCGATCATGATGAGGTCATAGTCCTCTCTGCGGCTATGACGTATCTTTATTCTGTCTATACCTTCCTGACCGGATCCCGCCGTTTCACAGTTGATACCTACCTGTCCGAGGATGATCTCGGCGTGCTCTAAATCTATCCGGTCGTCGTCTATGACCAGAACGCTCATATCGTGAAGCGCCGGCATTCCGATATCATTATCATTACTCTTTTTTTCGGATTCTCCGAACGTGATCGTAACGGTGAAGGTCGTGCCTTTTCCTTTTTCACTGTCGACCGTGATGGTTCCGTTCATCAGCTCAACAATGCTTTTCGTGATAGACATCCCAAGCCCCGTACTGCCGTACTTGCCGGTAGGCGATGACTCCTCTTGGCTGAACGGCTCAAAGATATGGGGCAGAAATTCTTCGCTCATACCGATTCCGGTATCGCTTATGACAAACTCGACGACAGCCTTGTTGTTGAATTGCGCCTTTTCTTCGATCACTAAACTGACAGTGCCGCCTTCGGGAGTGAATTTGACTGCATTACCCAGAATATTGATCAAAACCTGCTTGAGCTTCATAGCGTCGCCGATGTAATACGTGTCGATATGTCCAACCCTGCGGTAATCGTAGGTGAGACCTTTATCCCTGCACTGCTCGCTTATGATGCCGTTGACCTGCTTCAGCGCGTCGTCAAATAAAAACTCCTCGTTTTTGACGTTCATACGTCCTGATTCGATACGGCTCATATCCAGAATATCAGTGATGATCCCAAGCAGGTGCTGCGCTGAAGCGACGCTTTTTTCCAAGTAATTTTTAACCTCATCGCTCGCGGTAGGGTCATTTAACGCAATGCTGTTCAGTCCGATAATGGCGTTCATCGGCGTGCGGATCTCGTGGCTCATATTGGACAGAAAGGCTGTCTTGGCCTTATTGGCGCTCTCGGCGGCATCCAGCGCGTCTTGAAGAACCTCACGGCTTTCAGCCAGCTCCTGCCTCTGTGCCTTCTCTCGCTGCAGAGTTTCTTCCAATTCTCTGCGATATTCTTCCTTTTCATCCTCAACGACAAAGCTGTGCAACAGACATGTTCCGAACATATAGCCGATCGTAAGGCACGGCCACAGCGGGAAAGGTATCTGTAAAATGATCATCGCGGTCATTGCGATACCGAACAGACCGATGGTCAGGTTTCTGCGTTTGACCTTTCCCTCTGACTTTGCCGTGATGCGGAGCGTATAAATAGACGTTATAAGAAATATCAGGGTTTGTGCGTAAAGCGTAAAATACCCCATAACTCCCGTTTGATAAGCGTAGTTTTCATCAAACCAGAACTTTACGGGGTAAAAGATGTTGACGATAAGTACGACGACCTCAATAACAAAAAGGATCCGTCCGGCATATTGCAGTATGGTTCCGAAAGCATTATTGCTTTCAAGATAGGCGGTAACGTACTGCGTCCAAAAAAGCAACACCGCTGCCATCGCGACATAAAACAACATCGTTTCAACATACAGAATATCCATAAGGCGCAGGTTATACAAAACGCCCCACATACCGTCTGTAATATAGTAACCCAAAACAACAAGCAAAAAGTTACGGTAGAGCCGCTGGGTTTTTGAAAAGGTCGCTCCTTTTGCCGGCCAAAAAACATCGCGGTTAGTGATAATCAGAATA
>JBGULZ010000111.1:0-6338 GCA_045116595.1 Ruminococcus sp.
TTATATGATAGCGGCTTTAAGGCTTGGTTGGTACAAGGTCCACAGACCCCTTGAATACTACGCCGCGTACTTTACCGTCAGATCCGAAAACCTCGACGGCGCGGTGGTGATGCAGGGCCATCAGGCAGTCAAAGAAAAGATGAGCCAGATCAAGCGCAAAATGAGCGTTCACGAGGCGAGCGATAAGGAAGAAAAGGAGTATTCCACCTTCCAGATCGTCAACGAGATGTTCGCGCGCAAGATCGAGGTCCTTCCCGTTGACATATATAAATCAGATTCAAAGATGTTCGCCGTAGAGGACGGCAAGATCAGGCTTCCGTTCTCATCGCTCCCGGGAGTGGGAGAGGCCGCCGCGATAGCGCTTGCGCAGTCGGGCAAAAAGGGCGAGTACCTTTCTATCGAGGATCTGCAGGCAAAGACCAAGGTGACCAAGGCGGTCATCGAGACCTTAAAAGAGGTCGGAGTCTTAAACGGACTGCCCGAAAGCTCACAGCTTTCTTTGTTTTAGTATAATTTGATTGTAACAAACAATAATCATTTATATAGCCGGCAAGACAAGGAGTGATTTTATTTGAAAAAAATATTGACGATGAGGAATATCCTGATTGCGATAGCCTTTACGGTGTTTTTGCTGTTTATCAAGGATCACCTTGATATCGTTTGGGGCATCATAACAGCTGTTTTTGATATTCTTACCCCGTTTTTCGTTGGATTTTTGCTTGCTTATATCCTTAACTTTCCGTATAAGTTCTTCTGCACCAAGGTGTTCGGAAGAATGGGTAAAAAGCATAAATTCTTTGCGAGGTTCATCAAACCGCTGTCGCTTATTTGCACCTATCTGATAGCCTTCGCGGTTGTTTTGGGCTTGATTTTGATAGTTGTTCCGCAGATCATAGTCAATTTATCGGGACTTGTAAAAAATATGCCCGTGTACCTTGAAAAGGGCTATAATTATATCGAAGGCTTCTTTGATTGGGTCAACGGTATATTCCATACCTCGTTCAGCCTTGACGCAACAGTTCAGCAGATCCAGCAGGAGTTCTCAAAGCTGATGTCGGGTCAGAATATAGTCGGAACTGCCGACGCCACAAAGAATGTTTTCGACTTTGTTTCAAACATCGTTACAAATACAGCGGCGGGAATCTACACCTTCGTAATGAGCGTCATCATTTCGGTGTATTTTCTCGCTTCAAAAGAGCGTCTTTGCCGTCTTACAAAGCGTATGGCTGTTGCGTTTATCCCGATAAAGCACCTGCCCAGAGTGTATGAGGTAGTTGATATAGCCGATACCAAATGCGGTAGATTTTTGGTTGGCGATATCCTTGACTCCGCGCTTATCGGTCTTTTGACCTTTATCGTAATGACCATCTTCCAGCTGCCTTACGCGGCTTTGATCGCTGTGCTTGTGGGTGTTTCAAATATCATACCGTTTTTCGGTCCGTATATCGGCGGTATCCCCAGCGCCGTTATCCTGTTGCTGGTCGATCCGATGTATATGGTGTGGTTTGTAATAATCATATTCATCATTCAGCAGATCGACGGCAATATCATCAAGCCCAAGATCCTCGGCGACCAGCTTGGTATCTCAAGCTTCGGAGTATTGTTCAGCGTAGTTGTAGGCGGAGCGTTGTTCAGTGTGCCGGGATTTATCCTCGGAACCCCGTTTTACGCCGTTATCTATACGCTTATCAGCAAAAAGGTCAGAAATAATATCAACAGCAAGGGCAAGATAGCTCAGGAAGCCCTTGACTTTGAAGTTCTCAATTACGCTAAAATAGCCGCGGAGCAAAAGGCGATCCGCGAGGCTAAGGAGCAGGAGCAGAAGGAAAAGCTCAAAAGGATCATCGGTCTTGGTAAAGACAAGGATACCGACGATAAAACCGAGGCAGAGGATAAAGAGAACAAAGAAGATAAGACAGAAGCAAAAGAAGATAAAACAAAAGATAAAGAAGAATAATATTTACCGCATAAACCGCACAATTCTTTTGATTGTGCGGTCTTGTGCGGTAATGCGGAAAAAAATACGTTAAAAGCTTGACAAAATCAATTTAATATGTTAGCATACTAAAGTATTAGCACGCTAAAGTATTTTGAGGTATGTATATGAAGAAGAATTTAAAAATTACTCCCGAGGGCACAAAGGACTTCCTTTTTGCCGAGTGTTCGGCTATGGACGATGTCTGCGGTAAAATCGAGCAGGTGTTTGTAAAAAGAGGCTTCAAAAAAGTTATCACCCCGGGAATCGAATTCTATGATGTTTTCTCTGTTGATTGCAGCGGTATAGATCAGCAGGATATGTATAAGATGACCGATAACAAGGGAAGGCTCCTCGTAGCCCGCCCCGATTCGACCCTGCCGATCGCCAGAATGGTATCGACACGTCTTAAGAACAGCATTTTGCCTGTGCTGCTTTACTATAAGCAGGCGGTTTACCGCAATAATCCCACGCTGATGGGCAGACGCAACGAGTTTATGCAAATGGGCATAGAGCTGATCGGAGTCACAGGACTCAGGGCAGACCTTGAGGTGCTCACTACGGCGGTTAGCTCTCTGAGGGCAGTCGCGGAGGATTTCAGGATCGAGCTCGGCCACGCCGAGGTGTTCGACGCGCTTTCCGATGAGCTCGATATCGACGAGGACTATAAAGAGAGGATCAGAGTATCCATCGAGAGCAAGAACTATTCCGCGCTCAACAATCTTTTGGATAAGCTCGAGCCGTGCAAGGCGGTGTCGGCTATCCGCAGCCTGCCGTCGCTCTTCGGCGGAGAAGAGGTCTTTGACAAGGCGGCTCAGATCTGCAAGGGCACAAAGGCGGAGGCGGCGCTTGAATATCTGCATCTTATCTATTCAAAGCTCAGTCCGCTCGGCCTCGGCGAAAAGCTGATAATCGACCTCGGCCTTGTTCAGCGCAATGATTACTACACCGGTTTTGTTTTTGCCGGATATGTCAGCGGTATAGGCGACGCGGTCGTTACCGGCGGAAGATATGATGAG
This sequence comes from Ruminococcus sp., assembly GCA_045116595.1. Taxonomy (GTDB): domain Bacteria; phylum Bacillota; class Clostridia; order Oscillospirales; family Acutalibacteraceae; genus Ruminococcoides. The sequence goes on from JBGULZ010000111.1 coordinate 2,995, forward strand.
CTGCTCTCGCAGTTCGGCGAGCCACACGGCGCCGCGGGCTTTGCGATAGATACCGATTCCTTGACAGAGCTCAGGCTTTCGGATAAAGCGGTGAGCTATTCCGATGATCCCGATGTGCTTGTTTTCGCGAACGACGGCAGCGAGCTCGAGGCGATCGAGTATGTAGAAAAGCTCCAAAAGGACGGAATCAAGGCGCAGGTCAGCGTTCTTCCCACGCTTGAAGAAACCGAAGAATTCGCAAAACAGCGCGGTATTGCCGAAGTCAAAACCGTTTGAGACCGAAAGGATAATATAAAATGAAACCGTTAAGAATCGCCCTGACAAAGGGCAGACTTGAAAAAACAACGATCGAACTTCTCGAAACGATTGGATATAACTGCGACGAGGTAAAAAACAAGGGCAGAAGGCTGATTTTGCCCGTCGGAGACAACGATTTTGAAGTCGTGCTCGCAAAGGCGGCGGACGTTATTACATACGTTGAACACGGCGTCTGCGACCTCGGCGTCGTCGGCAAGGACACTATCCTTGAGAACGGCTCAAGCTTTTATGAGCTGCTGGATCTGGGCTTCGGCAAATGCCGCTTTGCCCTCGCCGTAAAAAAGGGAACCGACTTTTACAGCGGCTACAAGACAAAGACGGTCGCTACAAAATACCCTAACGTCACCCGCGCCTTTTTTGAGGACAAGGATATGGACGTAAGGATAATCAAGATCGAGGGCTCGGTAGAGCTCGCTCCGTTGGTCGGGCTTTCGGACGGTATCGTCGATATCGTAGAGACCGGCTCGACCTTAAAGGCGAACGGACTTGAGGTCATAGACTATGTAACAAATATCTCCGCAAGGCTTATCGCCAACATAGCGAGCCTGAAGCTCAGAAAAGCGGAGATAGAACAGCTTCAAAAGAAATTGGAGGAAGTAACACAATGATCACCACAGTAATTGCGGACGGCAAAAGGGAATACGAGTTTATCGAGTTCCTCAAGAGCAGGGCTCAAAACTCAGACAAAGACGTTATCCCCGCCGTGTCCGAAATCATAGAAAACGTAAAAGAAAACGGCGACTCTGCCGTTAAGGATTACACGATAAAGTTTGACGGCAAGGCTCCCGAAAAGGTAGAGATCAGCGCAGAGGATATCGACGGTTTGATCTCAAAATGCTCGCCCGAATACCTTGAAACCGTCAAAAAGGCGGCTGCGAATATTGCCGACTTTCACCAAAGACAGGTTCAGCAGAGCTGGCTGACAACAAAGGAAAACGGTGTTATAATGGGGCAGAGGGTGCGCGGCTTAAAGCGCGTAGGTATCTATGTTCCCGGCGGTACGGCGGCATATCCCTCGTCGGTTTTGATGAACGCCGTTCCCGCAAAGATCGCGGGCGTCAATGAGATAGTAATGTGTACTCCTCCGCAAAAGGACGGTACGCCCAACCCGAACATCATCGCGGCGGCTAAGATCGCGGGAGTCGACAGGATATTCCTGATGGGCGGAGCTCAGGCGGTAGCCGCTATGGCTTACGGCACAGAGTCCGTTCCCAAGGTCGACAAGATCGTAGGCCCCGGCAACATCTTTGTAGCTACTGCAAAAAAGCTCCTATACGGAGTTGTAGATATAGATATGATCGCGGGTCCCAGCGAGATACTCATCATCGCAGACAAAACCGCTGACCCCAAGTTCCTCGCCGCTGACCTTATGAGCCAGGCGGAGCACGATAAATTAGCTTCCGCTATCCTGCTCACGGACTGCGCGGAGCTTGCTGAAAAAACAAAAGCCGAGCTTACCCGCCAGATGGAAAAGCTCAGCAGAAAAGATATAATCGAGTCGTCTATCGACAACTTCGGCGCGATCATCGTGTGCAGCGATATGAAGCAGGCGGTTGATTTTGCCAACGAGCTCGCTCCCGAGCACCTTGAAGTATGTTGCGAGAACCCGATGGAATACGTCGGAAAGCTCGACAACGCCGGTTCGGTATTCCTCGGCAATTACAGCCCCGAGCCGCTCGGCGACTACTTCGCCGGTCCCAACCACGTTCTCCCCACAAGCGGAACGGCGAGGTTCTTCTCTCCGCTTTCGGTCGACAGCTTTGTTAAAAAATCGAGCTTTATTTACTACACCGAGGACGCGCTCAAAAACGACGCTCAGGATGTTATCCGCTTTGCGGACACAGAGGGCCTGACCGCGCACGCGAATTCTATCAAGGTGCGCTTTGATTTGGATTAGGATGATTTTATGAGTTATAAGCTAAACAAAAAAATAGTTGATCTTGTGCCTTATGAGCCGATCAGCGGTACATATAAAATCAGGCTGGACGCAAACGAGTGCCCGACCGATCTGCCGGATGACATCAAGGCGCAGTTGAAGGCGGCGATAGATGAGCTGTCTTTCAACCGCTATCCCGACCCTATGGCGGCGGGAGTGGTAAAGGCGTTCTCCGATTTTTACAAAATCGACCCCGAGCTCGTAACAGCGGGCAACGGCTCCGATGAATTGATTTTCCTTATAGAATCAGCGTTCCTCGAAAAGGGCGACAAAATGCTCGTTGTATCTCCCGATTTTTCGATGTACAACTTTTATTCGTCGATCTGCGAGGTGGAGTGCGCTTCTTTTATCAAAAACGACAGCCTCGATATCGACGTTGACGCGCTTGTTCAAAAGATAAATTCGGATAATATCAAGCTCGTGATATTCTCAAACCCCTGCAACCCCACGGGCAGAGGTATAACGGCTGACGACGCAAGGAAGCTCGTCGGCGGCACGGAGTCGCTCATCGTGCTTGATGAAGCGTATATGGACTTTTGGGATCAGAGCCTGCTTGATGAAGTTGAGCGGTACTCTAACCTCATCATCTTCCGCACCGCTTCAAAGGCTATCGGCTCGGCGGCGCTCAGGCTCGGCTTTGCTGTGGCAAATAAAACTATTTCCTCGGCAATAAAGGCGGTAAAATCCCCCTATAACGTCAACAGCTTCTCACAGGCTGCGGGGGAGATAATCTATAAAAATCAGGATTTCTTAAAAAACAGGCTCAAAACGATTGTTTTATCGCGCGAAAAGCTGTATAATGGTTTAGTCGAGATTTCAGAAGCTAACAAAGACTTCAAGCCCGTAGAGAGCGTCGCGAACTTTGTATTTTTAAAAACCCCCGAATCTAAGAAGATTTGGGAGTATCTTAAAGAAAATTCGATCGTTGTGCGCTTGATGGGCGAATACCTGCGGATAACCGCGGGTACCGGCGAAGAAGTTGAGGAAACCCTGAAAACGATCAAACAGTATTTTATGGAGGCTTAAAATGAGGACTTCCGAAATTACAAGAAAAACAAAAGAAACCGATATCACTCTTAAGCTCGACCTT
>JBGULZ010000112.1:0-19078 GCA_045116595.1 Ruminococcus sp.
ACTCCCGCGGAGAGCAGCATCTTTTTTGAGGCGATGGTCGCGGGGGTGTCGGCGTATTTGTCGTAGAGATAAACGATCTCAGCGATCCCCGACTGGATTATCGCCTTGGCGCACTCGTTGCAGGGAAAGAGGTCGACATAAAGCTTTGAGCCGTTCAGGTTTTTGCCGCGGGCGTTGAGAATGGCGTTGAGCTCGGCGTGGACAACATAGTTGTACTTTGTGTCGTCACCATCGCGCTCCCACGGAAAAACGTCGTCGGAGCAGCCGTAGGGAAAACCGTTGTAGCCGGTAGACAGAATTATATTGTTGCTGTCGACGATGCAGGCGCCTACCTGCGTATTGGGATCCTTGCTGCGCTTAGCCGCGAGCAGAGCGACCCCCATAAAATATTCATCCCAGGTTATATAGTCCTTGCGTTTCATAAAAACCTCCTCGGTTTAGAGTTTATGTAAGCCTTTAAAATCTATTTTACCATATTATTTTGCTTTATGAAAGTACTAAACGCGTTTTTTGCCTAAAAATATTTTTATATATATTGATTTTTATTAACAAAAGGTGTATTATGACGTTACGTTAATAAAATGGGGAATTGTGTTTCCCTGTCTGTTTATTTTTCAGCAGAGGGTTGGATATGAAAATTATTATTGTCGGGTGCGGAAAAGTCGGCACCTCGATCGCTAACGAGCTCGATTTGGAAGGGCATCAGCTGAGGCTTATCGATACCAACAAGGCCGCGGTGAGCAGGCTTTCGGATTCTATTGACGCTATGGGAATCATAGGAAACGGCGCGACTTACGAAACGCTTGCCGAGGCGGAGGTATCGTCCGCGGATCTTGTTATCGCGGCTACGGCGCGCGATGAGGTCAACCTTTACACCTGCCTTATGGCGAAGAACTCGGGCGCGAAGAACACTATAGCGAGAGTCCGAAATCCCGAATACACAAACGATTTGTTCAGAGTAAAGGAAGCGATGGGACTTTCTATGTCGATCAACCCGGAGCTTACGGCGGCGCTTGAGGTCAGCCGTTTGCTCAGGTATTCCGGAGCGCTTGAGATCGACAGCTTTTCAAAGGGCGCGGCGGAGCTTATCAAGGTCTGTGTTCCCGAGGGCTCGGCGATCGCCAACAAGGCTATCAGCAAGATCGAAATCCTTTCGGGCAAGGTCAGGATCTGCACGGTCGAGCGCGGCAGCGAGGTCTATATCGCTAACGGCGACTTTATTATTATGCCGGGCGACAAGATCACGATAATCTCAAAGCCGGAGGTCGCCGCAAAGTTCTTTAAGAAAGCCAGTATCGCGATCGGCAGATGCCGCGATGTATTTATACTCGGAGGCGGAAGGATATCCTTTTACCTTGCGCAAAAAATGCTTAAATCGGGCGCCGCTGTAAAAATAATCGAGCGAAATCCCGCTCGCTGTGAGGAGCTTGCCCACGCGCTCCGCGACGCTGTGATAATAAACGGCGACTGTATGGATCATGAGCTGCTGCTCAGCGAGGGCATTGAGAGCGCCGACGGCGTTGTGGCGCTTATGGACTACGATGAGGAGAACATCCTTATCTCGATGTATATAAAAAATGTTTCAAAGGCGAAGGTCATCACAAAGGTAAATAACAGTTCGTTTGATAATATAATCGATCAGATAAAGCTCGAGAGCGTTATAAACCCCAAGAGCGTTGCCGGTGAGTATATCGCGCGTTACATCAGGGCGATGCAAAACTCGATGGGCAGCAATGTTGAGACGCTTTACAGGCTTCACGAGGACAGGGTCGAGGCGCTGGAGTTCAAGGCTAAATCGACGACTAAGGTAGCGGCGATACCGCTTTCTCAGCTCAACCTCAAAAACGATCTTCAGGTCATTTGTATTTCAAGAAAAGGAAAGGTCATTCTTCCCACCGGTAAGGACTGCATTATGCCCGACGACAGGGTAATTGTGGTCACAAAGCACAAGGGCTTGAGCGACCTTGACGATATTGTCGGCAGGCGATGATTTTTGTATTATGAATAAACGTATAATTGTTTATATCCTCGGATGGGTGCTCATCGTAGAGGGTATTGCCATGCAGGTATGCACGGTGACATCCGTTATCTACCGCGAGCACGAGGGTTTGTACTTTTTGATCACGGGCGGCGCAAGCGTTATCGTGGGCGTTATCTGTGTCAAATTCAAGAAAAAAAAGAATATGGTGCTCTACCAAAAGGCGGGCTTTACAGCCACCGCGCTGAGCTGGATATTGCTCTCTCTGGTCGGATGTCTGCCGTTTTGGCTGAGCGGAGAGATCCCGCACTTTACAAACGCGCTGTTTGAGACCGTGTCGGGATTCACCACTACCGGAGCGACGATATTGGTCGAGGTCGAACAGCTGAGTCACGGTATGCTGATGTGGCGCAGTCTTATGAACTGGCTGGGCGGTATGGGCGTTATCGTATTTTTGCTCGCGCTTATCCCAAAGCTCGGCGGCCAGCAGAACATCAACCTTATGAAGGCTGAAAGCCCCGGTCCGATAATCGGCAAGGCGGTGCCGCATATGCGCGCCTACGCCGCGCTGCTTTACGGTATTTATATCGGGCTCACCGCGATGGAGTGTATTTTGCTGCTCATCGGCGGAGTCGATTTTTTTGACGCGATCAACACCAGCTTTGCCACCGCCGGCACAGGCGGCTTCGGCGTCAGGAACAACAATATGGCGGCGTATGAGGGCTATTATCTTCAAACGGTGATCGCGGTGTTTATGATGCTTTTCGGCATCAACTTCTCGTTTTATATCCTGCTTATCGCGCGCAAGTTCAAGCAGGCGTTTCGGATCACCGAGCTGTGGTTTTACCTCGGTATCATCGCGGTCTCGACTATCGTGATCGGCTCGGTCATCATACCGCGCTATCATTACGACGCTCACGAGGCGTTTCACCAGAGCTTTTTCTATGTTTCTTCAATTATGACGACCACGGGCTTCGGCATTGGCGACGTTAACGACTGGCCTATGCTTGCCAAGGCGATAATCGTCATAATCACGTTTATCGGCGCTATGGCGGGCAGTACCGGCGGCGGATTTAAGGTTTCGAGAATCGTTTTGCTCGCGAAAGAGGCAAAAAAAGAGATCAAGCTCCTTATCCACCCGCGCAACGTCCGCACCGTTATGATGGACGGAAAGGCGGTCGATCACAATGTTATGCGCACAACGTCGGTTTTCCTTGTGCTGTATATGATGATATTTATATTCAGCTTTTTGCTTGTATCCATCGAGGGCAGGGACTTTTTGACGAGCTTTACCTCGGTCGCGGCGACGCTTAACAACACCGGCCCGGGACTTTCGCTTGTCGGTCCCGTCGGCAATTACGCAATGTTTAACGACTTTTCAAAGTTTGTTATGATGTTTGATATGCTCGCCGGAAGGCTTGAGATCTTCCCGATGATAATTATATTTATTCCGTCTATCTGGAAGAAGGTTTAAAATAGAACAGTAAAAACCGGGGCGTGTTTTGCGCCCTGTTTTACTTTGTGGATTTGTATTATGAAAAAGATTTTAATTACATTATTATTGATTATGACCGCGGCGCTTATCCCCGCCTGCAAGCCTGCCGAGAGCAAATCAAGCGAGAGCGTTTTTGCTATGGACACCTATATGCAGCTTGATGTTTACGGATCGCGGGAGTGCCTTGACAAGCTTAAAAGCGAGATACAGCGGCTTGACGGTCTGCTGTCGTCAACAGATAAAAAAAGCGATATTTACCGCGTCAACCAAGGCGGGAGCGCGCAGGTGAGCGATGATACCGAAAGGCTTGTAAAAAGGACGCTCGAGCTATGCGAACAGACAAACGGGAGCCTTGATATCACGGTCTATCCGATCGTGGAAAAGTGGGGCTTTATCAGCCAAAACTACACCATTCCATCAAAAGATGAGCTCGACGCGCTGCTCAAAAATACAGGTTGCGGCAGGGTTAAAGCGGACGGCAAAAAAATAACCGTGCCAAGCGGCTTTAAGCTCGACTTGGGCGCGGTCGCGAAGGGCTATGCCGCCGACAGGTCAAAGGAGATACTTAATGACGCCGGAGTTGATTCCGCTCTGCTTAACCTCGGCGGAACGGTGCTCGCCTTTGGCAAAAAGCCGGACGGCGAAAACTGGAAGGTCGGCGTTACCGACCCCAAGAATACCGACGGATATATGGGCGTGATCGAGTGCGCGGATAAAACCGTCGTCACCTCGGGGAATTATGAGAGATACTTTGAGCAGGGTGGCAAGAGATACTGCCATATAATCGACCCTAAAACCGGATATCCCGCGGACAACGGCGTTACTTCCGTCACGGTCGTATCGGACGACGGCACAAAAAACGACGCCTTGTCGACCGCGCTGTTCGTTATGGGCGTTGACAAAGCAAAAGAGTATATAAAAACCGACGGCGGCTTTGACTGCGTTATCCTGACAGAGGATAACAAGGCTTATATAACGGAGGGGTTAAAGGATAGCTTTAGTTTGAAAAACAGCGACTATGAATTAGAGTTTAGTGTTTAGAGTTTAGAGTTTAATAATATTTGAATTTAAAAGTATGCTCCCTCGATCACATTGTGTGTCAAAGGAGCACTTTTCTTATAATAATTCGGAGCGAAGCGACCATTCACTAAACACTAAACACTAAACTCTTAACTCTATATTAAGTTCCACTCCGGGATATACTCCTCGGACGCCGAGGACATATCCTGCGTGAAGCCGTCGAGGTCGAGGCTGAACAGCACGCGCTTGACCTTTTCGTATTCGCGTTTTGTGAGCTTTCTGCCGAGCTTAGGATCATTCCTGACCTCGCCCCAAGGAACGTACTGGCACATCAGGCTTACCATTATCTGTCTGCCGAACTCGCGCTCGAGGATATCAAGCGCCTCGATGCTGTTCTTTGTGTGCGCGGGAAGAATGAGCTGGCGGACGATAACGCCCTTTTTCATTATCCCGTCGTCGTCATACTCGGGCAGACCGACTTGGAATATCATCTCTTTGATCGCGGCGAGCGCGGTGTTTACATAGTCCGGCGCCGACGACAGCTTGACGGCGAGCTTATCGCTGCTGTATTTGAAATCGGGCAGATATATGTCCACCAAGCCGTTGAGCATATTTAGTATCTTGGGCGAGGTGTAGCCGCTGCAGTTGTAAACAACGGGCACAGATGGTTTGTATATCTTCAGGCTCTCGGCGACCGCGGGCGCGAAATGGTCGGCGGTAACGAGGTTGATGTTGTGAACGCCCTCTTTTTCAAGCTCCTTATAGCACTCGGCGAGCATATCGGGGGTCATAGTCAGCCCCTTTGGCTGTGAGGATATCTCATAATTCTGGCAGAATTTGCACCTCATAGTACAGCCGGAGAAAAATACCGTTCCGCTGCCTTTTGTGCCGCTTATGCACGGTTCCTCGCCATAATGCGGCGCTATCCTCGCCACGACGGGCAGAGTCCCCGCCTGACAAAAGCCTTTTCCGACGTGCTCTGTTCTTATCGCTCCGCATTTGCGCGGACAAATATCACAAATCATAATATCACCGCGTATATTTTATCACATTCATACGTGATAATAAAGACTATACGTCAAAAAATGTGAGATAATCCTCGATTATATAATCGAGCTCGGACAATCCGGTGTCCATCTCGTTGAGCAGAGAGACGAGCTTGTTCAGATTGACCTTGTCATTGCCCATATCGGGGATGCGCCGCACGCTTTTTGAGCGCTCAAACACCTCTATCCCGTAGGAATCCCGCGAACCGTTCTTTTCCAAATACAGCTTGTATTCCAAATGACCACACTCTTTGTGAATTTATTGCACATATATATTAACACCATAATTCTTTTAAGTCAATAAAAATATGTGAATTTTTTTAACTTTTCACTTATGCACAAAAAAGTTTAGGGTATATTGTTCGCTATATACAAAAAGAAATACGGATATATTGATTGTTCCGCTTGGTTGTTGTATAATCAAAACACGCGGAGGTCGTTAGCCGCGTAAAAAAGTAAATTCCGGGTATTTGGAATTTCGTGTCTCTTCCAATTATTCTGCGAATAACGGAGGATCATTATGATAAAGGTAGAAAATTTAAGAAAGGAATTTAAGAAAACGATCAAGGATCCCGGGCTAAAGGGCAGCTTTAAGTCGCTTTTTCGCCCGAAGAGCGAGAAGGTGATCGCCGTGAACGATATCAGCTTTGACGTTCCCAAGGGCGAGATCCTCGGCTTTATCGGCCCCAACGGCGCGGGCAAGAGCACGGTCATCAAAATGCTCACGGGCATCCTTACCCCGACCTCGGGCAAATGCACGATAAACGGGAAAAATCCCACCGAAAACCGCAAAAGCTACGTTAAAGAGATCGGCGTTGTTTTCGGTCAGCGGACGCAGCTGTGGTGGGATCTGCCGCTCAGGGAGACCTACGGCGTGCTAAAGGAGATATATGAGGTCCCCGAGGCTCAGTTCAAAGAGCGTATGGCGTTCCTCAACGAGGTGCTCGAGCTCGACAGCTTTATAACAAGCCCGGTGCGCACATTGTCGCTCGGTCAGCGTATGCGCGCCGATATCGCGGCTTCAATGCTCCACAGCCCAAAGGTTTTGTTCCTTGACGAGCCGACGATAGGGCTCGACGTTGTTGTTAAAGACAACATCCGCAGGGCGATAGAGCAGATCAATAAACAGGAGCAGACGACGGTGATACTCACCACCCACGATTTGGCGGATATCGAGCTTTTGTCCGACAGGATCGTTATGATCGACAAGGGCAGCAAGGTATTCGACGGCACGGTGTCGAGCCTTAAAGACAAGTACGGTCAGATCCGCGAGATGGAGTTTGAGACCGACGCCGGGGATGTGTCAAAGATCCTGAAATACAGGGAAAAATTCGGCTTTGCACAGGATGACCTCAGCGTAAAGCAGGAGGGTATGCACGTCACGGTCAGGTTCAACACCTCGGTCGCGCAGATATCCGATGTGCTCGGCTACACCCTGCAAAAGGTCAACATAAGCGACATAAGCGTCAAGGACGCGGATATCGAGGAGATCATCCGCCTGTTATACAAGCAGGGGGTGGAGCAGTGAAAAGAAAACTAAGGCTCTACCTGCCGTTTGTCGGCGCGGGTATGCAGGAGACCGCTACATACAGGGTGAACTGGATATTCTTCCTGTTCGGCGAGGCTTTGGCCTGCGCGGTGTCGTTCTTTATCTGGAACGCCGTCTACAACTCGGGCGGCGGCGGAGAGATGCACGGCTTTACCTTTGAGCAGATGATAGTGTACATCGTGCTGATGTTTCTTACAAACGGTATCATCGGCAGCGACGCTTCTTGGAGCGTGGGCGAGGAGGTTCGCGACGGCTCCATCGCGATGCGTATGATAAAGCCCGTCAGCTACAACGCGACGTTTTTGTTTCAGGAGATCGGCAACAAGATCTTGACGGAGCTTGTGCTTTTGGTTCCGCTCGTTATTGTGGTAGAGCTTATCCGCTGGGGACTATCGGGGGTCTTTTCGTTCTCGATAGCTCACTTTTTGCTCTATCTGTTAAGCTGCGTGCTGGCGTATTTGATAAACTTTTTCTTCAACATCTGTTTCGGGTTCATAGCTTTTGTTATAAAGTACCTTTGGGGCGCTAATATGATGAAAAACTGCATAGTCGGCTTTTTGTCGGGCGCGATAATCCCGCTCTCGTTTTTGCCCGAGGGGATAAGGACAGTGTTTTTGCTGCTTCCGTTCGCGTCGCTCAACTACACGCCCGTAATGATTTATATGGGCAAGTACACGGGGTTTGAAATGCTTTGGTATATGGGCTTGCAGCTTTTTTGGGTGTTCGCGTTTTGGGCGCTCTCAAAGCTTTTGTGGAAGCTCTCGGTAAAGCGCCTGTGCGTTCAGGGGGGTTAGTATGAGACATATCAGAAGAGCCCTGCGGATACACCGCATATTTATCGCGCAGGAGCTTAAAAAAATGATGGAATACAAGGGCGATTTCATCGTCGGTATCACCGGCTTTTTGATGACGCAGTGTTCAAATCTGCTGTTTTTGTGGCTGATTTTTGCCAACATCCCGAGCCTGATGGGCTGGAGCCTGAACCAGATCGTATTTATCTACGGCTTTTCGCTTATCCCAAAGGCGATAGACCACCTGTTTTTTGACAACCTTTGGTCGATCGGTTACTTTATCGTCCGCAAGGGTGACTTTGACAAGTACCTTACCCGCCCGGTCAACACGCTTTTTCAGGTTATGGCGGAAAAGCTGCAGATCGATGCGTTCGGCGAGCTGATAGTGGGGATAGCGCTTGTCAGCGTGACGATCCCACAGCTTAGTATCGAGTGGAGCGCAGTCAAGGTTTTGCTCGCGCTTGTCGCCGTATTCTTCGCGACGTTCATTTATACGGGGATAAAGACTATAACCGCGTCCGTGGCGTTTTGGGTGAAGCGGAGCGGAAACGTTATATATATGTTTTATATGGTCAGCGACTTTGCGAAGTACCCTGTGTCGATCTACAATGACGTTATCAAAAACATCATTACATATATAATACCGTTCGCGTTTGCGTCCTTTTATCCCGCGCTCTATATTATGACCGGCGAAAACCCGCTGTTCAATGTAGGTATGACCGTGGTTTCCGCTGTCGTGCTTATGACGATCGGGGTTTTTGTCTGGCACAAGGGTATAAGAGCGTACGAATCCGCGGGATCATAGATTTTATCAGCGTTTATGCCGGAAGTCCGTTTTGGATTTCCGGCTGTTATTTTTATTCAAAATATATGTGTGTGAAATATATGTGTGTGAAAGAATGTTTGCAAAACTATACACTTTAACCAAAAACGACCCCCAAACTTTGTATTGCAGGGTTTTGTCATAATTCTAATACAGAAATATAACCTTGTATTAGTTTGATAGAATATAATTATCATACTGGGCATTTTGTATGAAATTTTTTGCTATTTTCAACTTTTGAATTTAGTAGGATATAGGAGTGATGAAAAAGTGAAATTCAAAAAGACGCTCGCTTTAGCATTATCCGCGCTTATGTTGATGAGCTCGGCTGTTATTGCCACCTCGGCGGCTTCGGACGACTCTGAGGCGGTCGGTGCGTACAGCAACCAGACCTTCCTTGAAACAGAAGCCAATAACGCTTATAACGAGCAAAATCTCGGAGCTACCTACTCCGCAGCTTCAACGACCTTCAAAATGTGGTCGCCTGCCGCTACAGCCGTAAAGGTTAAGCTCTACAAGACCGGTACCGATGTAGAGTCGGGCGCCGGCAAGATCGGTGAGTACGCAATGACTAAAAACAGCTCAACAGGCGTTTGGTCATACACACTTTCCGGTGATCACAAGAACCAATACTACACATATGATGTTACCGCAAACGGTACAACAAAAGAAACACAGGATGTTTATTCAAAGGCGGTCGGAGCTAACGGAGAACGCTCGATGATCGTTGACCTTGATTCTACCGACCCCGACGGCTGGAGCACCGATAAGCACGTGCTCCTCAACAGTGCCCAGGAAGCCGTTGTTTGGGAGGTCCACGTCCGCGATTTCTCGATCGCCGCTAACTCAGGCGTAAGCGAAGACAACAAGGGCGGATACCTTGCGTTCACCGAGGGCGGAACAAAGCTCAACGGCGCCGCTAACGGTATTTCCACCTGTGTTGATTACCTTGTTGAGCAGGGTATCAACTGCGTACAGCTCCAGCCTGTTTATGACTTTGGCTCCGTTGACGAGATCAAGGGTGCTTCTTCAACAAACCGTAACTGGGGTTATGACCCGGTGAACTACAACGTTCCCGAGGGCTCTTATTCTACCAATGCCTTTGACGGCAACGTAAGAATCAAAGAGTTCAAGCAGATGATTCAGGCGCTTCACGACAGAGGCATCTCGGTAGTAATGGACGTTGTTTACAACCACACCTATGCTAACGAGGGCTCATGCTTTAGCAAATCTGCTCCCGGCTACTACTACAGAATGAAATCCGCAGGCGTCTTTTCAAACGGTTCGGGCTGCGGAAACGAGACAGCTTCGGATAAGAAGATGTTCCGTAAGTACATGATAGAGTCCTGCCGCTATTGGGTAGACGAGTATCATATCGACGGTTTCCGTTATGACCTTATGGGTCTTCATGATGTAGATACCATGAACGCTATCCGTTCAAATCTTGACCAGGTAAGCTCAAAGATTTTGATGTACGGTGAGCCTTGGGCTGCTGAGTGGAACTCGACCTATACAGAGTGCGGTCTTTGCCCCAAATCCTCGATCGCGAGCAGGATCACACAGCTCAACTCCAGAGTCGGTATGTTCAACGACAAGTACCGCGACGCCATCAAGGGCGACACCGACAACGCCGGCAAGGGCTTTGTTCAGGGTACCACCTCTGCTAACACTGCCACTATCGTATCGGGCGTAAAGGGTAAGAATTACTCCGCTCAGACTCCGGCACAGACGGTAGCCTACGCGGACGCGCACGATAACCTGATACTCTGGGATAAGATACTCAAGAGTAACGGCTCTTCGAGTTATGCTGCAACGAGTGAGAGCTCGACTGAAAAATACCGCACCCAGGTACGCGAGGTAATGGCGTTGCTGATGACCTCGCAGGGAATCCCGTTCATGACGGCGGGCTCTGAGTTCGGACGCACCAAGAAGGGCGACAAGAACAGCTATAAATCGAACGACTCGATCAACGAGATCGACTGGAGCCGCGTAAGCTCATTCAGCAATTTGGCTCAGTACTACAAGGGACTGCTCCAGATCCGTAAGAATTACGCTCCCTTGAAGGGCGCAAGCTTCGCGACTCCGAGCTTCCAGTCAGATTACGGCGACGTTGTTGCCTATACATATTCCAACAGCACCTCCGGTCAGTGGGGCAAGATGTGCGTTCTCGTTAACGGCGGCTCACAGTCCTACTCGATCGGCCTCAACGGAAGCGGCTGGACTATCGTAGCTAAGGATAAGCAGGCGGGTCTTACAAGCCTCGGCACAGTAAGCGGTTCAAGCTACTCGATCCCCGCGAAATCAGCAGCTATCCTTGTTGAGTCATCAACCTTCAATAACCTTAAAGTAACAGAGAAATTCGGTACTCTTACAGTCAACCACGTTGACGACAAGGGCACAGTGCTCAAGACAAGTACAGCCAAGTACAGAGCCGGCAGCACCTACAGAGCTATGCCCGACACAACTCTGCTCTTTGACTATAACCTCAAGAGCACAGAGGGCACAACAACAGGTACCGTTGCTGCCGATACTAACTATACAGTTACCTATACATACAGCAACTCAGGTATCGTGTCGGGTTACGTCACAGTCAACTATGTTGATTCAACCGGCACAGCTATTAAGGATCCTTCAAAGCAGAAGCTCAGAGCAGGCGACTCTTATGATGTTCCCGTTCCCTCTATCCAGGGTTATGAGCTCGACACAGACAGCTTCCCCGCGAACATCAAGGGAACCTTCACAGGCGAGCCTGTCAACATCACCTTCAAGTTCAAGAAGCTCTCTACTAGCACAGTAAAGGTCCACTACTACAAGACATACAGCAACTGGAGCGACGTAAGACTTTATGCTTACACCGACGACGGCTTAGAGCCCAACAAACCATGGGCTCAAGCTCCTGTTATGACAGCTGATTCTTCTATGGGCACGAACTGGTTGGTTGGAACAGTAAACGCTCCCGCGGCTTATGTAATGTTCCATCCGACAACTGCACCTTCAGGCGGCGCTTCTCAGGAACCCGGACAGCTTGAGCAGGGCTACTACGTTGCAGGTGAAGAAGTTTGGATCAAGGACAAGTCTGTTCAGTTCAACGGAACCGTAAAGGTCAGCCATATCGACCTCACTACAGGTCAGAAGCTTAAGGCTGACGAGGTAACCTCAAAGACTAAGATCACAGAATCCACCACATACACATCATCGCCGATCTCAGGCAGAGACGATGTGATCGTTCCCGGCAACGCTTCGGGCAGCTACGCTCCCGGTATCATCAACGTAGTTTACCTCTACGGCGATCCCGATACTCCGTTACCCACAGTAGAGCCCACTACTGCCGATCCCGACGCTTCAACAGAGCCCACAACAGAACCTAAGCCCACACAGCCCGACCCCGGAAAGAGAATTCTTGTCGGCGATGTAAACTTTGACGGAGTTATCAGTGTTGCGGACGCTACACTTGTTCAGCAGGCTGCCGCAGAGATGGTTGACTTCGATAAATACGAGACGATCGCGGCTGACTGTAACGGCGACGGTATCGTATCAGTAGCAGACGCTACTTTGATCCAGAAGTACGCCGCGGAGTTTGACGAAGATCTTATGCTCACAGGCACATATGTAGGCACAGACGGTCCTACAGATCCTCCGCAGCCCACAACAACCACTCCCGTTCCCACCACAGAGCCCGAACCCACAGATCCCGAGCCTACAGAGTATGAGGAGCATTCGTTCCTGCTTACAGATAACTTGAGCTGGGGCACAGCATATGTTTACGCTTGGGACGCTAACGGCGATCCGATCGGCGGAGAATGGCCCGGATCAAATATGGCTGAGAAGCAGACAAATGATTACGGCGAGGTACAGTTCCTTATCCACGTTCCCGCAGGAGCCGCAGGCATAGTTGTCCACAACGGTAACGGCGCTCAGACAGAGGATATCACAGACTTCACATCCTACACAGGCTACTGGATGGACGGAACGAAGGATACCCTCGGTCACTATAAGGTAACCGGTTGGAACTAAACCGTAGTTAAAAGGACAGTAAAATATCTTTTGGCTAAAACCTAATACAACTTTTCAAGCCGTCGGCAGAAATGCCGGCGGCTTATTATTTTTAAATTTATATAATGAAATATTGGTAAAATATAATTTCTTTGAGCTATTTTAAAATTATTTTTTTAAAAATTGCCCAAAAGTGTGCAATTTTTCCGGTTTTGGAACTGTAAGTGAAGGGAGGTTTAATGTCCTTTATTAAAGCTTGCGGAACGGAAACCGTGCTCCGTCCGCTCTCCCTTCAAAAAATCGGAGGTGGAATTTATTGAAAGCACATTAAAGAACAGAGAAAAAGAGTTTTGCGCTTGCTTTGCCGAAACAGGCGACGCCAAATTGTCCGCGAGGCTCTCGGGCTACCGCCTGAACTCAAGGGCAAAGGGCATAAAGCTTTTGGCAAGGGATGATATCCAAAATGAGATAAACAGGCTTGTCAAGTCAAAGGAAAAGCTCGCGCGGACTCTCGCGTCTGTCGGTTATCAAAGACTTGCCTTCGGCAATACGTCCGACGCGGTGTCGCTGATCTATTCCAAGGATCCCGGCGAAGCGGAGCTCGGCTCAATGGATCTCTTTATGATTTCCGAGATCAAAAAGCCAAAGGACGGCTCGTTGGAGATCAAATTTTTTGACCGCCTGAAGGCGCTTGAAAAGCTGGAACAAATCAGCTCGGACAGCCCGTTTGTAAATCTGTTTGACGCTATCGGCGAAACCGGTTCGGGAAGTGAGCGCGGTGATTAAGCGTTTTTCAAAAAAACAGATGACGGTGCTCAACTGGTGGCACAAAAAATCGCCTCATTACAAGCGCGACGCAATAATCTGCGACGGCGCGGTGAGAAGCGGAAAGACCTTTTGTATGTCGCTGTCGTTCTTCATCTGGAGCTTTTACGAAAACAGCGGCGCGGACTACGCTCTTTGCGGCAAAACCATAAGCTCACTGCGGAGAAATATGATCACTCCCATTATCCCCCTTCTTGAGTCTATCGGGTTTGCCTGCGAGGAAAAGCTGAGCCGCAACATCCTGACCGTGAGCTACGGGGGCAGAAAAAACCGCTTTTATCTGTTCGGCGGCAAGGACGAATCCTCCGCCGCGCTCATTCAGGGTATGACGCTTTCGGGCGTGTTGTTTGACGAGGTCGCGCTTATGCCGCGCTCGTTTGTTGAGCAGGCGCTCGCGAGGTGCTCGGTAAGCAGCTCAAGGTTTTGGTTCAACTGCAACCCCGAACATCCCGAGCATTGGTTTTATCTTGAATGGATAAAAAAGGTAAAAAGCAAAAACGCGCTTCACCTTCATTTTACGATGGACGACAACCCGTCGCTCAGCGAGCGCGTAAAGAACAGATACGAAAATCTTTACAGCGGTGTTTTTTACGAGCGTTTTGTAAAGGGCAGATGGGTAGCGGTGTTCGGCGCTGTTTACCCGTTTATGAGCGACGGCAAAATGTACTGCGCTGCCCCGCCGGATAAATTTGATACCTACGCGGTGTCCTGCGACTACGGGACCGTCAACCCTACCTCTATGGGGCTATGGGGGAGGAACGGCGGAACTTGGTACAGGATAAAGGAATACTACTTTGACTCGCGAAAAGAAAAGTATCAAAAAACCGACGAGGAACACTATCAGGCGCTTTGCGAGCTTACCGAGGGCAAGAAGATCTCCGCCGTTGCGGTCGATCCGTCGGCGGCGAGCTTTATCGAGGTCATCAAACGCCACGGAGAGTTCAGAGTAAAACCCGCGCAAAACAATGTCGTAAACGGAATACGGCGCGTCACCCAGGCGCTGAAGGACGGCACCATAAAAATCTGTGACGCGTGCGCGGCGTCAAGGCGTGAATTCGCGCTTTACAGGTGGGATACCTCAAAACGTGAGGACGTTCCCGTAAAGCAAAACGACCACGCGATGGACGATATACGTTATTTTGTTACGACGATAATTGACGGCGGCTCAAACGCGATCGTGTTTGCCGCCGAAAGATAGGAGGAAACCTGTGTTTGGAAGAAAAAAGCATAGCGAAAGTTCGGTGCGCGCTCAGACCGTTCCGAAAAGGGCGGCGGGCAGCAGCTTCCCGGAATTTTGGAGCAGCCATTCGCTTACCAAAGCGGAGCGCGATCTGTACTCCGCGCTGAGGGAATCGGTGCCGATAATCGACGCGGCAATCGGGAAAATCGTGAGGCTGACAGGCAGCTTTGACATAGTTACTGCTGATACAGCGGCGCAGATGATCGCGGACGACTTTGTAAAAAACGTCGGGGTCAACAGCACCGGAGCAGGGCTCAAGGGTTTTGTCAGCGCGTATCTTGACAGCCTTTTGACCTACGGCGAGGCGGTCGGCGAGATGATACCCGCGCCCTCGGGCAGGGGGATAGCGGCGTTGTACAACGCTTCGCTCGACGACGTTGAGCTGTCGTTTGACAAGAACCCGCTCAACGTTGTTGTCTGCCGCAAGGATGATATCGAGCGCAAGCCGGTAAAATATCCGCAGCTTATCGTGGCGGGAATGCTAAATCAAAAGCCCGGAAAGCCGCGCGGGACTTCGCTTATCGCGGGGCTCCCGTTTGTCAGCTCGGTGCTGCTGAGGATCCTTGGATCTCTCAAAACAAATTGGGAGAGGATCGGCGACGTCCGCTTTGCCGTGACCTATAACCCCGGCGCTAACGGAGTTGTCAATGAGGAGAGCGCGCGTCAGATCGCCGACGAATGGAAAAAGGCGATGCGCGGCGATACCGTGTGCGACTTTGTGTCGCTCGGCGATGTGAGCATAAAGGCAATCGGTGCGGACAATCAGCTGCCCGACTGCGAGATCCCCGTCAGGGTGATCTTGGAGCAGATAGTCGCAAAGCTCGGGATACCGCCGTTTTTGCTCGGACTTTCGTGGTCGAGCACAGAGCGTATGAGCGCTCAGCAGGCGGATATCCTCACCAGCGAGCTCGATTATTACCGCTCGGTCGCGGAGCCCGCCATCAAAAAGATCGTGGGGATGCACCTGCGCCTTTGCGGATATAACTGCGGCTTTGACATCGTTTGGGACAACATCAACCTGCAGGACGAGGTCGAGCTTTCTCAGGCAAGGCTCAACAACGCGAACGCTATGCAGATAGAAAATCAATTAGGTTTGGAGGAATCAGATGGATAATCGCAAAACCGTCACCAAGGAAGCTCAGCTCGGCGGATTTACAAGCCGCCCGACGGACGAGGAGCTAAAG
This sequence comes from Ruminococcus sp., assembly GCA_045116595.1. GTDB lineage: Bacteria > Bacillota > Clostridia > Oscillospirales > Acutalibacteraceae > Ruminococcoides. The sequence goes on from JBGULZ010000112.1 coordinate 15,945, forward strand.
CTTATCAACGCCTACACCCGCCGCGAGCTCAGCGCCGAGGAGGTATACGCCTTTACGGTAGTGCTTTGCGACAATGACGTTGACCGCGATAACGAGAGGTTCACGGTGGAATCGCTCTTTGAGCTTGAAAAGCTGTTTGTCGGCAAGACGGGTATTTTTGACCATGACCCGTCCGCAAAAAATCAGACGGCGAGGATATTTGCCTGCTCGGTAGAGAGCGTCGGCGGCAAAAAGACCGTCACCGGCGACGATTACTTTTGCCTTAAGGCGAGGGCGTACATCCCGGTAAGTCCCGCTACAACGGGCGTTATCACCGCGATCGACAGCGGTATCATCAAGGAGGTGAGCGTGGGCTGCGCGGTTGGCAAAACCACCTGCAGTATCTGCGGAGAGGACATAAATCTCTGCTCGCACAGAAAGGGCGAGGTCTATAACGGCAAGCTCTGCTGCGGCGAGCTCCAAGAGCCGGTCGACGCTTACGAATGGAGCTTTGTGGCTGTTCCGTCTCAAAGGCAGGCGGGGGTCACAAAGTCCGTCAAAAGAAAGGAAGTTACAATGGAAGAAATTTTAAAAAGGCTTGAAAAGTCCGGGGCAATTACCCTCGGCGAAAACGAACGCGCAAAGCTGAAGGCTTACATAGAAAACCTTAAATCGAGCGCTAAGGACGGGGTTTATTTCCGCGACAGCCTTACAAGCGAGGTCATAAGACTCTCGGCGGCTGTTCAGCCGGAGATCACAAGGGATACTATGGAATGTATCACAAAGGGCCTTTCGGTGGCTCAGCTCACCGAGCTTAAAACCGCCTTTGAAAACAAGCTCGGCGAGAGCGTGATGCCAAAGCCGCAGCTTTTCGGTTCAAAAAACAAAATCAATTCTGACAGCAACAAAGAGTTCAGTATTTAACGGAGGTATATTATGAGTTTAAATTTCAGAGGATATGGCGAGAATGTTCTTACATTCGAGGCAGCAAGCAGTCTTACAACAACGGGGATCCCCGTAAAAATGAGCGGCGACGCCCAGGTGGGTCCCTGCTCGGCAAACGATGTATTCTGCGGAGTCTGCGTAAATCTGCGCGACGGCTACGCGGCTGTACAGCTTTCGGGATACGTTGTTCTTCCCGCGGCGGCAAAGCTCACCGCGGGTTATCAGAAGGTGGCGGTCAATGCTTCCGGCAAGGTTGCCGCCAACGAAAACGGCAGAGAGGTGCTTGTTGTTTCTTCAAGCGCCACAGAAGTCGGACTAATTCTTTAAGGAGGAAAAGAAAATGGCAAATTTTGAGAATATCACAATCGAAAAGGGTATGTATCAGACAAAGGGAGGCCTTTCGGCGGCGCTCGAAAAGCTCGACCCGTCCGAAAATTATATCGGGACCTCGCTTGAGGGGCTCGACGCGTTTTCAAGACAGCTCAAGCGCTTTGATATCAGGGTGAGCGGCAGCGGCAGCGACTGCGTTGAAAAATTCTTCCAGAGCTCAAACTCCGCGGCGCTCTTCCCCGAATATGTGAGCAGAGCGGTAGCTCAGGGTATGGAGCGCGCCGATATCCTGCCCAACATCGTGGCTACCGTAACAGACATTGAGGGTATGGATTACAGAAGCATCGCGTCGGTCCCCGATGAGGACGACAAGGAGCTCAAGATTGTCAACGAGGGCGCGTACATCCCCCAGACGACCGTAAAAACCCGCGAGAATCTTGTCAAGCTCCACAAGCGCGGCAGAATGCTGGTCGCTTCATACGAGGCGCTCAGATTCCAGAGACTCGATCTCTTCACGGTGACTCTTAACCAGATCGGCGCGTATATCGCGCGTTCTCAGCTCAAGGATGCTATCGGCGTGCTTCTCAACGGCGACGGCAACAACAATGCCGCCGCTAATGTGAGCGTTACCACTTCGGGCACGATCACCTACAACGACCTTGTAAAGCTCTGGGCAAATATGGCTCCCTATGAGCTCAACACGATCCTCGCGCCCACAGCGGATATGCAGAAGATACTCGCGCTCACTCAGATGCAGGATTCTTACGCGGGGCTTGATTTTCAGGGCACAGGCAAGATGATCACGCCCCTCGGCGCGACTCTTCTTCACGCGCCCGAGATGCAGAGCGGCAGGATCATCGGTCTTGACAAAAACTGCGCGCTTGAGATGGTTCAGGCGGGCGGCGTCGTTACCGATTACGACAAGCTGATCGACCGCCAGCTCGAGAGAGCGGCAGTGACCTGCACCGCAGGCTTCTCAAAAATCTTTACGGAAGCGGCAAAAACGCTTTCTTAACGGGGTGATCATTTGAACATTGCAAATGTTACGGCAAAATTCTCCGCTTTTTCGGGCTTGACGGACGACGCGCTTGCTGCTCAAAGCGCGGTCATAGAGAGCGCGGTCGAGTTTATTACGGCTCATTCGACTGTGACCGACCCCACCGAGGAGCAGACGCAGAGGCTTGAGACCCTTTGCGCGGGTTACGCATACAGGCTGTACGATATGTGCAATGGCGCGGATATCACTTCTTTTACCGCGGGCGACGTTAAATTAACGTCGTCCGGCGGCGGTAATAACAGCGGAGAAAAGCTTTGGCAGGAACTAAAGAAAGTCAACGGAGATTTGATCAAGGTTGACGATTTTATTTTCAGGAGGATATGAGGATATGGGTATATTCAATTCGGTCGCGGCGATGATCAACAGAAACGGCAACAGCGTCACCATTCACAACGGCGACAGCCAGATCACTACCCGCGCGTTTGTGGAGCCGCTTAGGTACAAAAACAGGATATATATCGGCGGCCGCAAGCACGTCCTCGGAATGTATAACAGCGAAAAGTACCTGTTTATCGGCAAGCCCGCGGACAGCGTTTTTGAGGACAAGAGCATTGTTGAATGCGGCGGCGATAAATTTATAGTCAAGCGCAAGGAGATATACCGAGTAAGCAACGAGCCCGTCTATACATGGGCGATAATGACGCGGTATCAGGAGAGGACTGAGGATGAGTATGATTCAGATAAAACAGCGTTTGGATACGATTATTAATACCCTCAAAGCCCGTCCGGAGTTTGAAAAAGTGCGCTTTGTCAGGGAGTTCACAACCCAATACGCCGAGACCCCGATAAGCGGATTTTTGGCGTCTGTCCGCGTTATAAGCAC
>JBGULZ010000113.1:0-11277 GCA_045116595.1 Ruminococcus sp.
GCCGTGAAGCGCGAAGGCGATAAATACGTTGTTGTGGAGATCGAGCGGCACGTGCGCAGTAAAACGGACTATTACAAATAACAGGGAAAAGCCTGCGTAGCTCAGTTGGTCAGAGCACTCCGGGGGTTGCATCTCGCCCCCAAAATGTCGGCGGTTCGAGTCCGCCCGCAGGATCCAAAACCGAAGGTAGAACTCGGTTTCGCAGGGTTCCGAGTGACAAAAACGCTGCTTCAAAAGAATACCGACCGCGGCGACGGGGCCGCGGGAAACGGTCAACAGGGACTATATGACAGTCCCTGTTTTTTTTACGGAAAATCGCCGGGAAACCGGCTTTCGGTCAGGGAAGACCTAAATCGCACACGGGAGAAACCCCGGGAAAAAACAGAAAATTCATGGTCAGGGAAGACCGAAAAACGCAGGAGGAAACAATATGGCACAGAAACCGATCGACACCGGCTCCATTGAGGGCTATGACGGCATGACGCCGGAACAGAAGGTTGCAGCATTGGAGGCGTTTACTTACGAGGATAACGCTGAGGAAATGGAACGGCTGAAAATTGCCGTGTCGAAGGCGAACAAAGAGAGCGCCGAACGGAAACAGAAACTCAGCGATATGCAGACCGAGGAACAGCGCCGCCAGCAGGAAATGGAAGAAAAGATCCAAAAGCTCGAAGAAGATGCGAAGCTGGCACGGGAAGAAAGGACGTTGGCCGCTCACAAGGCAAGCCTGCTGGCGAACGGATATGAGGAATCGCTTGCCGGCGAAGGCGCGGACGCCCTTATGAAAGGCGATATGGCACGGTTCTTTGCCATCCAGAAGAAGGCGCATGCAGCGCTTGAAAAAGAGGTCACGAAGAAGCTGCTCGGTCAGCCCAGCCCGCCCCCCGCCGGCGAGATCGGCGATATGGACGAAGACTACGACAAACTGATCGCGGAAGCGCAGGCCCGAAGCGATTGGGCGACGGCTTCTTACTATACCCGCCTGAAAGAAGAACGCAGACTCAAAAATAAAACGTAAAAGGAGAGAAAAACCATGAGAGACGTTTACGCTACCTCTTTCGGCGTGCCGAACTATTCCGGCATGCTGTTCAACAAAGGCAACACCCGTACGCCTCTGTCTTCCGTTATCGGCGGCAGACGGAAAGTGACGAACCACGTGGAGTTCGTGACCGGGCAGGAATTTGAGACCGGCGGCGGCAGCCAGCCGGAGATCAGCGAGGATGCGAGCCTTACCGCCCCTGCGGCGTCCGTTGTTACGCGCGAGCAGAAAACGAACGTGACGCAGATCTTCCATGAGGCCGTAGGCATTTCCTACGCGAAAATGAGCAATATGGGCACGCTTGCCGGCCTGAACGTTTCCGCGCAGAAGGCGAACCCCATGAACGAGCTGGACTTTCAGGTGGCCGCGAAGATGCAGAAGATCGCCCGCGACATCGAGTTCACGTTTATTCAGGGCGTGTACAATAAAGCCACCTCGGACGTGACGGTGAACAAGACCCGCGGCCTTGTGAACGCGATCACCTCGAACGTGCTGGCCAATGGCGGCAAGCCCCTGAGTTTCTGGGACGTGGCCGAGCTGCTGAAGGCGATCTACGACGCGAACGCGCCGACGACCGGCCTTGCGCTGTGGGTGGATCCCGTAGTGCATTTCCAGCTCAACGCCGACGCCGAGCAGAACGGCCTTACCGTTGTGCCCGCCGCCAGAAACATCAACGGCATCGATCTTTCCAAGATCGTGACCCCGCTTGGCGAGGTTTATCTGCGTCTCGGCGAGTGTTTGCCTGCCGGTACCGCGCTGCTGCTCAACCTTGACGCGCTCGCGCCCGTGGAGCAGCCGACGCCCGGGAAAGGCAACTTCTTCCTTGAACCCCTCGACAAGACCGGCGCCGGGGAGAAATACCAGATTTTCGGCCAGATCGGCCTTGACCACGGCCCCGAGTGGTACCACGGCAAGTTCACCGGCATTTCGGCGAAGTTTGAGCGCCCTGCCGGGAAGAAGGTTGTGGTATCGATGCCCGTGGGCGTGATCGAAACCGCCAACGGTATCGTGAGCGTAGAGCTCGACAAGGCCACCGTAGAGGCCAGCGACACCGCGAAGGTGAATGTGACCGGCGTGACCTATATCGTTGCGCCCGACATCGCGCCTTCCCTTGCCTACCTGTGGCAGGTTTCCGACGACGGCGAGACCTGGACCGACCTGACGAGCAGCTACACCGGCTATAACACCGCGCAGCTGACCGTGAAGGCCGCCGACGCAGGCAAGGCCTACCGCTGCAAGGTGACCGCCACCGGCAGCGTTGCCGCGACCGCGTACAGCGACGCCTGCACCGTGGTATCGGGCGACTGACAGAAAAACGGAGGTGAGCAGACGTGACCGAGGAAGTTATGATCGACCGTTTACGTAAAATGACCGGCGAATGCAACCAGGGCGCGCTGCTCGCCGCCCTGGATGCCGCAGCCGAAGCGATACTGAACAAATGCTACCCGTTTGACGCGGAGCAGGACGAGGTGCCCACGCGGTATCGGAACCGGCAGGTGGAGATCGCCGCTTATCTGCTGAACAAACGCGGCGCCGAGGGCGAGACCGCCCACAGCGAAAACGGCGTTGCACGCACCTACGAAAACGCCGGCGTGCCCGACAGCATGCTGGCAGGAATCGTACCCTTTGCGTCCGTTCTGTGAGGTGCCGCGATGAAGTGCCTGCTCAGGAACAAAAGACCGGTATGGTATTGCCTGTTTGACGCGAGCGCGGAAGCGCAGGACGCGGAGCCCGGCGAGCCGGTGATCAGCTATACGGACGCACACGTGCTGTTTGCAAACGTGAGCCCCGCGCGCGGCTCCGGCCTTGATTTTCCCTTCGGCATCGACCTGAAATACGACAAGGTGATGCTGACCGACGATATGAACTGCCCGATTGACGAAAACAGCGTGCTGTTCGTTGACAAGGCGCCGAAGTTCGACCGCAACGGCTACCCGCTGTACGACTACGTTGTGAAACGCGTGGCGAAAAGCCTGAACTGCATATCCATAGCGATACAGAAGGTGGAGATATCGTGATCGGCATTAAGGTGACCGGCGTTGACGGCGTGATCAGCCGCCTGAAGGAAATGCAGAAGAATCTCTCGAACGTGAAAATGCGGCTGTTTTTGGAAAAACTGGCGCAAATCGGGATAGAGACCGCGGACGTGAAATTCCGCACCGCACAATACGACGGAACGAACGACGTGACGGTTTCTTCTTCCCCTGAATGGATCGGCGACAATGCCCTTGCGATATCTGCCTCCGGCACGGCCGTACTGTTTATCGAATTCGGCACCGGTGTGCACTATACCGAAACGCACCCGCTGGCCGACGAGTTCGGCTACGTGCGCGGCGGGTATGGACAGCATAAGGGACTGCGCGACAGGTGGGGGTATTACGGCGAGCCCGGCACGAACGGCGTACCGAAGCGCGGCGGCGAGGTGATCATCACCCACGGCAACCCGCCTGCAAGAGCCATGTACGACGCCGGGAAAGAGATCCGGCAGCGGATAACCGAAACTGCGAGGGAGGTGTTTTGCCAATGATCGACGTGGAGCCCGAGGTATTTACCGAGGCGAAAGCCGCCGTGACGGCGCGGTTCCCCGAAATGACCATGGAAAGCGTTACGACACACAGCCCGTCGAGGTTTCCTTTTACGGAACTGGAACAAACCGACAGCTACCCGCTGCGGAGCACGCGGGACAGCGCGGACAACGAAAACCACGCCGTTGTGGTGTTTGAGGGCAACGTATACTCGAACAAAACGAACGGTAAGAAAAAAGAAGCAAAGGCCGTGATGGCCGTGCTTGACGAAGCAATGTGCAGGATGGGATTCACCCGCTTGACGATGATCCCGTTCGCATACGACAACGGCTCAAAATACCGTCTGTTTGCGCGGTGGAGCGCCGTTGCGGACAAGAATAAAACGATTTACAGGAGGTAATGCAATATGGCAATTTCCACGTATAAGGTTTTTCTGATGAAGGGCACCCCCGGCACAGGCGATACTATGACGTGGGCTAAACTGCTTGACATCAAGGATTTCCCCGACGTCTTCGGAGACCCCGAAATGCTTGATACAACCACGCTTTCCGATGGTTCGAGAACGTCTATTCCCGGTATTCAGGGGGACAATTCCGGTCTTCCCTTTACGGCGAACTACACAAAAGCCGATTTCGACGCCATTTACGCTCTGAAGGACACCGAGACGGACTACGCAGTGTGGTTCGGCGGCACGGAAAGCAACGGCGTTGTAACGCCCACCGGCAGCGACGGGAAATATAAATTCAAGGGGTATGCAATTCCCAAAATCAACGGCGGCAGCGTGAATGAGGTTGTAAACATGACCATCAACATCGCGCCCACTACCTCGATCAGCGTTGACGAATAACGCGGAAAGGACAGACTATGGCAAGGCAGATCAAAATAAAGATCAAAGACAAGGAATACACCCTTGAGTTTACCCGCAGCTCTGTGGAAGCAATGGAGCGCGGCGGTTTTTCCCTGGATTATATCCGTGAAAAGCCCGCCACGATGCTGCCCGCGCTGTTTGCGGGCGCGTTCCAGGCGCACCACAGATGGTTGAAGCCTGCGGAAATCGAGAAGATCCGCGCCAGCATGCCGAATAAGGAAGACCTGTTTGACAAGCTCGCAGATATGTATGTGGACACGGTCAATTCTCTGTTTGACGCGCCCGAAGAAGTTGAGGACGACGAGGGAAACGCGAGCTGGAGCGCCGTGGACTGACGGGAAACGCTCCAAAAAAACGGTTCTCTTATACCGAAATATTCCGCGAGGCCTTTCCGAAATACCTTGCCATGGGTATGACCTATGACGAATTTTGGAATGGGCCGCCGTGGCTGGCGCAGGATTACAGAAAGGCGCAGGCGCTGACCGATCGACGCCGGAACGAAGAGCTCTGGCTGCAGGGGCTTTACGTTTTTGAAGCGATCATTGACGCCGCGCCTCTTTTTGCAATTAACGCGAAGCCCGGCACGACAGCACGACCGTACCCTGCGGAGCCATACCCGCGCACGAAGGCCGAAGTGCGGGAGCGCAGGGAGCGGGAAGAACGGCGGAAATACGAAGAGAAAAAAGCCCGCTTACGCGACTGGGCACACAGGGTGAACGAAAAGATGAAGAGAAAGGGGGAAAAAACCGATGGCTGAAAACACCGTTGACACCATACGCATTGAGATCATGGGCGACGCGAAAAGCGCGGTTGACAGCCTTGACAGCGTAGTCAGATTGCTGGAAAACCTGAAAAGCGCTTCCAGCGGCACTTCCACCCGAGGGCTGACTTCCCTTTCTTCTAAACTCGAAAAAATATCCGAAGCCGGCAATAAGATCAAAACGGATGCTCTTGAAAAGATCGAGCGGATCGCCGCTGGGATGAAAACCCTGAAAGAAAACAGCAAGATCAATTTCGGCAAGACGCCGGAGAGGATTACCGCGCTGGGAGACGCGATAGACCGGTTGAAGGACGTTTCAAAACTGAAAGAGCTTGCAGACGGGCTTGCAGCGCTGAAGGAAAACGGCAAAGTGAAACTGCCGAGGATCAGCGCCGGCAGAGAGAAGTCCGCAGGCACGAACAACGCAAAAAACGACCTTATTGACTTTGGCAGCCGAACCACAGGCGAAAAAATAGAGAAGCGCAGAGGCAATCCGTATCTCGACCCGAACCGCACCGAACAGGTAAAACAGGAAGCGAACGTATGGGCAAAGCTCGGCGAAAATGCCAAGAATGCAGCTGCCTCCTGGGCTGCGGGAGGAAACGCCGTGCTCGGCGTGATCGGCACCGTAGCACCTGAAGCGACCATTGCAATCGGCATTGTGGATAAGGTGCTCGGCGGGGTGTCCCGCACGCTCACAGCGATCGTAAAGAAAGGCTATCAGGTGATCGGCGCTGTGCTTGCATTCCCCTTCAAGCGGTTGATCGGCAATGTGGAACAGCTGACGTCCTCGCTGAAGAACCTGACGCGCAAGATCGGACAGAGAGTGCTGTTCCGGATGCTGAACACTGTGATCAGCGGTGTAAGGAAGGCGATCAGCGAGGGCATTGAGAACCTGTACAACTACAGCAAAGCGCTGAACGGCACGTTCGCCGCCTCGCTTGACGGCATTTCGACGAACTTCTTATACCTGAAAAACAGCATCGCGGCCGCTGCGGCGCCGCTGATCAACGCGCTTGCCCCGTCCATTGACTACGTGACCGACAAGTTCGTGGATCTGCTCAACGTGGCAAATCAGGTTTTTGCTCTGCTGACCGGCGCGAATACCTGGACGAAGGCCCTTAAATACCCGACGCAGTACGCCGAAAACGCAAACAGCGCAACGAAGGCCCTCAAAGAGCTGAAAAAGAGCGTGCTCGGCATTGACGAGCTGAACCAGCTGAGAGATAACAGCACCGGCGCGGGCGGCTCCGGAAAAACCGCGCTGGACTACTCCGCCATGTTTGAAGAGGTGGAAGTGGAAAGCAAGGTTAAGGCGTTCTTCGACACGGTAAAGCAGAAATGGGAAGCCAGAGATTGGAAGGGCCTCGGCATCTTTATTGCCGGAAAAATCAACGAAGGGCTGAACGGCCTTTCGGCTATCCTTGACCCGATCAACGGCAAATTCGGTATGCTTTCCGATTTTTCAGGCAAAATCATCGGCATTATGAATACGCTGAATGCCATTGCCGAAAACATCGAATACAAAAAGATCGGCGAGGACATTGCCTCTGCGCTGAACCTTGCTTTGTATTATGCGCTTGTGATATTGAACGGCTCGGACTGGAACACGATCAGCAACGGGCTTGCGCATATCATCAACGGCTTCTTTGAGAAGCAGGACGCGAAAGCGCTGCCTAATACCATAATCACCTACATTGTGAAAGCGTTCAACGCGATCCATACGTTTTTGGACGGGATCGACCTGGATCTGATTACCGGGTGGCTGGTTACTTTCCTTGACAATATCAGGTGGGGAGAGATCGAGACCTCTTTTACCGCTTTGACCTCAAAGCTCGGGGAAATCATCGAGAAACTATCTGAAAATGAAGAGCTGCGCAGGGCCGTAAAAGAGACGGTTGGGCATATTATAGATTTCACGGGAACGCTGTTAAACGAATCTATCGGTCTGATCGCCGACACGGCGGGCGACGTGATCTCTGCCGTGATAGAAGCGCTCAATCTGGAGATCCCGCTGCGCACGCTGCTCAACTTGGTAATCGACGGCATTTTGGCGCTGACCCGAAACAACCCGATACTGACCGCGCTGCTAAAGCCCCTGCGCACGGCGAACACGCTCAAACTTGCGCAGAAGGTAGGCGAAAAGATCGGAAAACGGACGGGCGACGGCGTTGCAGACAGCGCGAAGGACGCCGTTGAAGAAAACCTGCCGGATATGATGGGGCCTGCGCTGGAAGACGGCGCGAAAAAAGCGCTCGACCCGAACAGAAGCGGCCCGATACAGCAGCAGGCGGATAAGTGGCTCAGCGGCATTTTTACGCAAAGCAAAGGCGAAAGCGCCGGCAATGCCATCGGCAGCTACGTAATCACCGGCTTCGGCAACAGGTTTCGTTCGGACGCCGGCACCGGGACGAAATCTACGATTGTAACGTGGACGGATAAAATCATGCCGGTCGGCGAAGCAACAAGTAAGGGCAGCATGCTCAGCGCCAAGGTAATCGACGCCTTCGGAGGCTCATTTGAGGCACTCGATAAAATCAGCGGAATCTTCGGTAAAGTTAAGATCTTTTTAGACGGCGTGTTCAAAAGGGACGCCGCCGAAACTACGGGCAGGGGCTTTGCAAGCGAAGCGCTCTCCGGCTTTGAGAGCGGGATCAACAATCCCGCCGGCGGCAGGAAAAATCTATCGGATATCATCAATAAAATATTCGTCAACGACGCCAAGAAAGCCGGCGACAGCGCCGGCAAGGAATTTGCCGATGCAATAGCGAGCGCCATCAAAAAGGCGAAATATCCGAAAATCGAGTACGACGTTTCGCACTACGCGGTGACCGGCAACGGCGCAAAAATGACGTTCACGCCGCAGGCATACGCGGCGGGCGGTTTTGCGACCGAAGGTCAGATGTTCATTGCCCGCGAAGCAGGGCCCGAGCTGGTAGGTACCATAGGCAACCGAACTGCCGTGGCAAACAATGATCAGATCGTGGACGCGGTTTCGCAAGGCGTATACGAGGCAAACGCCGAACAGAACACCCTGCTCAGAGAACAAAACAACCTGTTGCGGGCAATTCTTGCGAAGGACGGCAACTCGCAGATGACCGCAGAGGAAATACTATCTACACTTGGCGCGTACAACCGGCGGGTAGGCAGAGCGGTGAGCCCGGCTTAAGGAGGCGTATATGAGTTTAGCGTATGATCCTTTGAATCCGATACGGCAGATCGGCGTATCGAGAGATACCATGCACACATTGACGTGGCAGGATGGCGGCACGGAAAAGCTTGTGCGAGCACCCGCGACATATGTTTGGAAGCTGGAAGACGTCTCCGCGGCTGATTCCGGGCGTACGGAGGACGCGACGATGTACAAAAACCGTGTAGGACAGGTCGTAGGACTGGAGCTTTCATGGACAAACATCGGGACAGCAGAAGCGAGCGCTATAATCAACGCCTTCGACCCGGAATATATTTACGTTACCTACCTCGACCTGAAAAGCGGTGATTATGAAACCGCTGAGTTCTACGTAGGGAATCGCTCGGCGCCGCTCTACAACAACCGCCTTGGCGTGTGGAGCAACGTGAGCTTCAATCTTATAAAACGAAGGGGGTAATCGTATGATAGCCGTTGTCGGCGGTACAGATGCAATGCAGGCGCTGCAGGACGGCGCGTATCAGAGCGCAACACTGATCGTTTATGACGTAACGCAAAGCGGCTCCCCTGAACTGACGCGCTTCGGGAACGCGGATATTATCGCAAACAGCCTTACCGTTTCAAAATCGTGCGCAGGGAACGGATATCTTGAGATCGGCTCTACGGTATCGGACGAGCTGCAAGCTTCGATACGGACGACCGCATTGATCGCCGGAAGCCTGAAGGGGTGCAAGGTAAACCTCATCATAGACTGGGAATACGGAACACGGCAAACCGAGTCGCTGTATGTGTTTACCGGCGTTGTAACAGAAGTCAAGCGCGCTTCAAACGGTATTTTCCACATAACGGCACTCGACGCGATGATCATGTTCGACGCACCGTATAAACTCGGAGAGTTAAAGAAACACGGTACGACAACAGCGCTCTCCTATCCCGTCAGTGTCATCGATTTGGTAAAAAGCATTGTGTGGAGCAAGGGTGCGCCATACATTGACGTCAACACCATTCTCACTTCGGCGAGCCCCATCAACCTGAACGCAAACGCGACAGTGTCCAATATCCCCGAAGACCAAGGGTACACCTTTCGGCAGGTTTTATCCTGGTGCGCACAGTGGATGGGCGTAAATCTGCGCATCGCCGCAGGAGGATCGACATCTGCAATGGAAATGTGGCTGTGGAAGGTTCCGACGCAGATCGGTGACATTACCGATTGCTCGGAGGAGCCCTACGGAATCACCGAAGGCAATACCTACAGAATCGACGTTGACGAAACAAGACTGCTTGCACCGCGATTCGCCATTGTTTCGGGTGAAACTTATCTATACGAATCAAGCTACAGCAGTTCCTACCCCGGTATGATATCTATCACGGCGAATCCTATAATAATAAATCTGCACAACAATTACAATCTTGCTTTTCAGGTTTATGCCGGGAATATCGAAGACCGAATTCGCAACGCTTTTATCGACGTTGTCGGCGACCACTGCGCGGGAAGTTTCCGCTCCACTCCGAGGTGGTTCTTGCAACCGGGCGATTTTGTGGTATCGGTGAGCAACCGAAGCGCGGACGCACACGTCGTGACAAGCATAATTCACAGATTGAACGGATCTTGTGCAATTACAGCGGGTGGATTTGAAATCCGCCATTCTACAGATTCTAACACCCCGCTTCCTGCCTTTTCGGACCAACAAAACAACGAGTTGGTAACACGGTTCCACGAGATCTGCTATGCAGCGAGCGACTCATTCAGTGGACTGTTGACTGCATTCGGTTTTATAACGACCTCAAAGACGCAGCTTGACATAACGATTCCCATGCAAAAGTTTATTCCACCGGGCGTAACACCTGAAGTATCATCTTGTACCATCGGAATGCGGCATTCAGTAGATACCGGCGGTTACGTACAAAGCAATGGATTTGATGCGACTCAGTATATCTCAAGCGTGACAACGCGAGGATGCGGAATAAAAATCGTAATGACAAAAAGTGACGGCTGGCTAAACAGTGCCAATGGAACAACATTGCCAAACAACATCGCAGTTTGCGGCCAGGTTACTATCACCTGCAAGTTCAGATAGAATAATCATTTATAAAAATTGGGGAGGTAAGCCCTATGAACATAACACGTGGCACAACGCCTACGATCACTTATATGTTTAGGGTTGTGGATCCCGCGGATATCGCAGTGGCGCAGTTCATCATGAAACAGGGCGACGACGTGTTGATTGAGAAAACACTTCCGGACGCAATACTTGACACGGAGAATCACACGCTATCGTTTAATCTGACGCAGGCTGAAACGTTACAGCTGCACCCGCATTTGGAAATCTTGATGAAACTGCGCTATCGCATGAACGATGGCAAAGTCGGCGCCAGTAAGACGGTGTCGGTTGCACCTGATCAGATCTTAAAGGACGGTGAGATCTGATGCTGGAGGAAAACTCGAGCTGTTGCTGCGGCATATTTGATGGAGATCCGTCCGCAGAGCTAATCATTGACGGTGAAATCGCGCTCGATATGAGCGAAGACGGCGAAACCGGCGTCGTGCTGAAGGTAAGCGATTATACGATGTACGGCGGGCCGTATGAGGTGCGGCCGAAATTCGAGGATCAGGTACTTCTCACACGCGAAAAACTGATGCGCGAGGACGTTACGGTGAACGCGATCACTGTAAGCCGGGTGGCCAATCCGGCAGGAGGCAAAACAGTATTTATAGGAGGTCAAATAGATTATGCCTAACACTTATAACAGTAAAGTGGTGCTCGGGGACGGCACCGTTCTCATCGATCTTACGGCGGACACCGTTGCCGCCGAGAATCTTCTTGCCGGACATACCGCGCACGGCAAAGACGGCGCGCCGATCACAGGCACCTGCCCTTACGACAGCGATACGAGCGGCGACGACGCTACTGCCGCCGAGATCCTTTCGGGTAAAAA
>JBGULZ010000114.1:0-3193 GCA_045116595.1 Ruminococcus sp.
AAATATAAAATTTATATGCGGGACACAGGACTGCTCGTTGCAATGCTTGACGAAGAATCGCAAGACGATTTGCGCGTTAACAAAAACCTCGGTGTTTACAAGGGTGCTTTATATGAAAATATTGTTGGTGACGCGCTGGTTAAGGAAGGGTATCAGCTATATTATTACAAGAGAGAGGACTCCACTTTAGAGCAGGATTTCTTTGTGAGGACAAAGCGGTCGTTGGTTCCTATTGAGGTCAAAGCAAATAACAACCGCGCAAAATCTTTGATAACGCTAATCAAGAGTGAGAAATATTCCGATGTTCAATATGGCATAAAGCTTTGTAACGCAAATATTGGTTTTAACAACAGCATTTATACATTCCCATATTTCTGTACCTTTATGCTGAAAAAGTATTTGGCAGAGCAGAATTGGTGAGTAGTAAACACTTATCTGTTACAAAAAATACAACGAAAATATACTGCTTCATCACAAAAAATACAACGAAAAACAAGCTCGGCGCAACAGAAAATGCACCGAGCCTGTTTTATACCCTTTACGGATACTCATTGTTGATTGAAATTTTATCGTCAATATGTACTAATCCAGCCCTTGCCTTTCAGCAAACCTGCCTATATTTACGCAGAAATTCAGCCACGGTATCAATGTTATCTGTGACGGGTCAGGATAATGGATATATATGGAAATTCAAAGTAAACCAATAGAGCTGATTTATGTTGAACAATAGAATCTATTAATCTGATATTAGGTTTATTGTTCTGAATATCAACAATATTATTCCGAAAAACGCTTGTATTATTCTGAATGATAGGGTATAATAATCTTAATCTAAACTAAGGAGTAATTGTATGGCTGAAATGATGACAGTAAAACAAGCGTCGGAGCGATGGAACATTTTTGACAGCAGAATCACAAAGCTCTGTCGCGAAGGGAAAATCCCCGGTGCGGTTAAGGATGGTAAATCGTGGCTGATTCCGGTTGACACGCCAAAGCCTGCGGACAACAGATATAAAAAACAGCCAAACAAGCTAAAGCAAGAAAAGCTCCCTTTGCCGGTTGGTGTTTCCGAATATCGAGTGGCGTCAACACAATACTATTATATTGATAAGACCTTGTTGATCAAGGACTTTTTGGATGAACGTCCTATGGTATCGTTATTCACGCGTCCGAGGCGTTTCGGTAAGACATTGAACATGGATATGCTAAAAACATTTTTTGAGAAGAGTGACGAGGATACTTCTGTTTATTTTCAAGATAAAGCTATATGGAATTGCGGAGAACGCTATCGGAGCTATCAGGGCAAGTATCCTGTGATTTTTGTTTCCTTTAAGGATATCAAATTTGATTCGTGGGATCTGACTTTTGAAATGCTAAAAACAGTAATCGGCACAGAATTTGAACGTCATTTTGAATTGGCAAATTCAGATAAATGCAGTGAAATGGATAAAAAGCAATATCGGAAAATTGCCGAGCGAGAGGCAGATATTGTATCGCTCTCCGGCGCATTTGATGTTCTGTCGAGAATGCTGTATCGGCATTACGGGCAAAAAGCGATTATTATTATTGACGAATATGACATTCCAATCCAGCAGGGACATTCCAAAGGCTTTTATGATGAAGTCGTTGATTTTATGCGAAACCTATTTTCGGGTGGATTAAAAGATAATCCCGCGTTAGCTTTTGGTTTTTTAACTGGTATTCTTCGTGTGGCAAAGGAGAGTATTTTCAGCGGACTTAATAATTTAGTTGTCAATTCTATTCTTGATGAAAGCTACAGTCAGTATTTTGGTTTTACAAAATCTGATGTTGAGCAGATGGCATTGTATTACTCTGCAAAAGATAAAATGACGGAGTTATGCGAATGGTATGACGGGTATCGCTTCGGTGATACAGAGATTTTTAATCCGTGGTCGGTTATCAATTATTTTAAGAACGGGTGTAAGCCGCGCGCGTTCTGGCAGTCGACAGGAAGTAATGAAATTATTTCGGAAGTAATAGCCTGTGCGGATGAAAGCATTTATGAACGATTGGAAAAACTGTTGCAGGGCGACAAATTTAGAGCATTAATTGATACAGGCGTCATTTATCCTCAAATAAAGATCAATCCTTCATCGATTTACAGTTTTTTGTTAGTAGCCGGTTATTTGAAGGCGGAAAATGCGGAGATTTCTTCAAGCGGTGATTTCCTATGCGATATTTCTCTGCCTAATAAAGAAATCAAAGCAGTATATAATAAAGAAATACTTCAAAAACTTAACGCTATTGTTCCTCAGTCTTCAGCAGTTGAAATTCAGGAAGCAATTTATACAAATGATTCAAAACGCTTGCAGCAGCAATTAAGAAAGCTGCTTTTACAGTCTGCAAGCAGCTTTGACACCGTCGGAGAACTATTCTTTCACGGTCTGTTTCTCGGTATATGCGCAATATTTGACGATCAATACTACGTGACATCTAACAGGGAATCGGGAGAGGGAAGATTTGATATTCAACTGATGCCGAAGAATAACAGCAGACCGGGTGTTTTGATTGAGTTGAAATCGAAAAAAGATCTGTCGAAAGAACAATTGGATACTTTGGCACAGGAGGCGCTGAATCAAATCAATGAAAGGCAATATGATACGGAAATGAAAACGCACGGCATAACAACGATCTTTAGATATGGCGCAGCGTTCAGTGGTAAGAATGTAGCTATTTGTTCGGAATAGGAGATGAAATAATGATATCGGTAAAGACAACAGAAAATTTGGCAGGCGTGACGGTCAGCGGAACCTATTGGGATTTGAACGTGTTGTATGACGCGCTGTCCAATGTTATCGGTGAAGAAGGAAGCTATCCGGAATTTGAAGCGTGCTGGCTTCGTGTATTGGGTTTATGCTATGATATCCGTCATGCTTATCAGGGAGACAGAAACAGAGGAAAAATTGAGTACGGAGATGAAGTGTTTTCATTTGAATATCTGTGGCCTGAGATGGTGTTTATCTATGGCGTATTGGATGAATTTGTAAGATTGTCCTCAGGGAGCCTATGCTACCTGCGTCAGGAAGGCGCTGAACGGTTATTCTATAATCCCGATACAAAGGACGAGCTTTTGGATCGTTTGCCGGATGATATTGCTTTTGTATGCTATTTCCGGAACTTAATCATCAACGCTTTGCAGCGCACGATAGACGAAAAGCGGTTTAAGAAGATA
>JBGULZ010000115.1:0-3033 GCA_045116595.1 Ruminococcus sp.
CAACGTTAAGCAAAATAGCGAAGAGGGATTTGCTCTTAATCAGCTTTAATACTTTTTCTTTCATATAGCAACTCCGGATTTGGTAAGTATAGGTTTTTTAAGAGCCTTATATACTTATCTGTAACCCCTTGCGACCTGCTCGTTATAAATGAGGTTGTAGTTATACTCCTCATATTCGTTAAGGCTCATATCGAGCTCCGACATGGTGTATTTCGGGGTGTACCAATCCTGAGACCTGAAGTAAGAATCAAGGTCGGGATCGGTAAAGATCAATCCGTGTCTTGCGTAGATCTCGTTCATCGCGAGGTTGAGCTCACCGCGGCTCATATTCTTAACGGTGCTCTCGCTGAGGTAGCTTGAGTCGCTGTAAGAATATCCGGTATCCTCGGAATCGCTTTCCTCATCCTCGCTTTCGGACGATTCGGCGGGCTGTGTGGTCGGCTTGTTCTCGGGTCCGAGCGAGATATTAAGTGTGATCGTGCTGCCGGGCTCTACATCGGTGTAAGCCTCGGGAGACTGCGAAATAACATTGCCCTCATAGTAGAAGTCGTCGTAATAATACTCGCCTACGGCTACCTTATATCCCTCAGCCTCGAGCATTTGCCTTGCGGTATCAAGAGGCTCGCCTACGACCCTGATAAGCGACTTGGAAGCGGGATCGGTGGGCTTTTTGGTTGTGGGAGCGGTGGTAGCGGGAGCGGTAGTGGGCTGCTGATTTTTAGCGTTTGTAGCGGGCTGGACTGTCGAATCTTCAACATCGGTGGTGCTCTGTGTGCTTTCAAAGGGGTTGAATCCGCCGAACAAGCCCTTTTGCAGCGCGAAATACCCAAATATTCCGAGCAGCGCGAGCAGAACTATGATTCCTATGATGATGGCCGCAACAAGACCCTTTTTGCTCTTTTTGGGTTCTTCTTTGTCGGGATCCTGACGGTCGTCAAATACCGTGTAGTCTTCAAGCTTGTCCTTGCTTTCGGGATCGCCGGGGGTGTCGGGAGTTTCGGGCTCGGGCTTGGGCTCGGGCTCGTCAAAGTAATCGCCGTAATCCTTTTCTCCGCTTTTTATAGCTTCGTCAAGGCTGAACACCCTTGTCTGATAATTATCAAAAACTCTGTTGTCGATCTCATTATCGTCGGGAGCGTCAGAGCTTGTGTTGTCTGTATTTGTGTTGACGCCTTCACCGGAGGGCGTGATTTTTTTGCTGTCAAGCTCTCTTTCAAGCTCTTCAACATCTGACAGCGCGCCGGATCCCTTTGCGTCAGTTGCGGGAGCGTCGACTTTATCAAGCGCGTCCGCGGGAGCGTCGCCCTCTGCCGCGTTTGCGGAAGCTATGCCCGTGCCGATCACTGCGGCGCCCGCGGCTATACCCGCGCCGACTGCGGCTGCAGTCTTGGCGTTTTTGCCCGAGTCATCATCCTCGGCGTTATCCTGATCGAAAACATTGCCCTCAAATTCGGTCGTCTCGGGAATTATAACGTTTTCCTTGGCTTCCTCGTCCTCTTTGAGCTCTGTGTTTATAGCATTCAGGGCGTTCTTGAGGTTGCTCGCGTTCTTCCAGCGGTTCTTAGCGTCGGGCTGACAGGCGATAACGATAACGCTCTTGAGCTTTTCGCTTCCGTTTTTGGGAGCCGGAACGGTCTCGCCCTCAAAGCGCTTTACCATAGCTTCCTTGGGGTTAACGCCCTCTTCTTCAAAGGGGAGCTTGCCGTCGTTTGCCATAGCGTACATAACAAGACCGGTCGAATAAATATCGGTCGTATAGTCCGCCTTTTCATTGCGTTGGATCTCGGGAGCGACATATGTTAGGTCGTTTACCTTGCTCTCTGCGTCGATAAATCCGCCGAGCTTATAACGGTTCTGAGGAGTTACGTAGATGTTTTCAGGCTTGATATTGCCGTGGAATATCTTGTTTTGCTCGAGCTTTTCAAGGATCTCGCTCATCTGGCTGCCGAAGTCCACGATATCCTTTTCCTCGAGCTGCTTTGTTTGGAGCGTCTGCGCAAGTGTGGGGATATCCTCGGTGATGATGAAGAGGTCAAGCTTTTGTTTTCTCTCGTTTTCATCAGCGGCAACGTCTATGTAGTTGCTGACTCTGCCGATGTCGATTATCGAGCGGATAAAGTCCGCCTCGTTGAGCAGGTAGTCAACATTATCATCGTTGTAGTTTTCACCTTCGAATGTGATTTGCGTCAAAACAGCATTTGTGGTACTGCCGTCGATCTCCTTTTTAGAAACCTTGTAGACAGCGTTTCCGTTAACGTCTTCAAGCCTTTCGCTCACCTTCCAGGATCTAAGAGGCTCGGGTAGTTTGAATTTAGCCATTTTAAAACTCCTTATTTTTTGATTTTCCAAAAGATTTAACTTTTCATATTTATATTCCCAATTATTATAACACATTATTATTCGTTTTTCCACTGTTTTTTATAAATAATTTTCGGAATTAGAAAAATATTTTGAGTTTCGGGGGCATATTTGCCGTTTTTGAGGCTTTTTCAAAGGCTTAGCGGCGCGTTTTGTAATCAAATAATTAGTTATGTTCAACAATGGAACGTTTTTGTTTTGTGTATATTATCAATGGATTTTTCCGCGCATTGTGATATAATATAAGCTAGATCAGTATGTTAAGGAGAAAAATCACTTTCGTATTAAGTAATAAGTAATTAGGAGTCAATTTCCTATTTTATAATAACTTTTTGAAAGGAAGATCATTTATGAAAAAACTATTAGCGGTCATACTTGCACTCGCTATGCTTGTCAGCGTATGTTCGTTTGCGGCTAACGCGGCTTTGCCTCCCGAGTCGTACAACAACGCCGTATACTTTGTTGATACGCAAAATTGGGGGCAGGTCTTGATGTACGCATGGGACAGTGAGGGCAGCTCGCTGACCGGTGAATGGCCCGGAGTACAGCTTGAATCATACGAACAAAGCGTGACCGGCGATTCGATCTATTCTATGATCCTGCCTTGCGGTACCGCGGGTATCGTTCTCAGTGACGGCAACGGCACTCAGACCGTGGATATTACCAATCTCAACT
>JBGULZ010000116.1:0-3444 GCA_045116595.1 Ruminococcus sp.
ATACAACCCGAGAACATCGCCGAAACGTTTTTGTTTTTGGCAAGCGAACAGGCGCAAATGTTGACAGGACAGGTCATAAAAGTGTCCGGAGGTCACGCGCTCGGATAGACTTAATGAAAGAGTAAGAGCTATGACAAATAAAGAGATTTTAGAAATCGCGTTGAAGCAGTCGGCATATGATTGCAACTGCGCTCCAGCTGATTTTTTGTCGGAACAGAACGTTGTGACGATCTCAAAAACGAATCCAAAAGCGAGGAGATATATACCTTTGCCGTTGGAATGCGACCTTGTTTCATACGGCAACAACATTGTTGCACAGGTGAGTGAACGGACAAAATCCGCGGTATCGGAGTATATCAACAAAATCGATGTGTACCACTGCTTTGAAACGCCGCAAATCAATCTGCTCAATGATTTGCTTGCTCCGTTTGATTTGAAGGTCTGCTTTATGGCGGAGTATTTTCTCCCTGACATGACACAACTAAAGGAACTTGACTGCAGTTATGACTTGCGTGTTCTGCATATAGAAGACTTTGCGGATTTGTACACGCAACAGTGGAGCAACTGTCTGACCTTCAATGAAAGAGAACGCGATGTATTAGCCGTCGGAGCTTATGAGAACGGTAAGCTCATAGGGCTTGCGGGATGTTCCGCCGACTGTGAAATGATGTATCAAATCGGCGTTGACGTATTGCCCGAGTACAGGCGCAAAGGTATCGCTTCCGCCGTCACAAGCAGATTGGGTCTTGAAATCTTGGCGTTGGGCAAGGTGCCTTTTTACTGTGCCGCGTGGTCGAATATCAAATCCGTCCGAAACGCCATAAAGAGCGGTTTTCGGCCTGCGTGGGTGGAGCTGACGGCGAGGAACGTTGATTTTATAAATAAGATGATTAGATAACAGAACGGAGAATCAAAAATGAGAGATCCTGTTTTGCCGGAAGCGATCCGAAAAGCTGTCGGGACAGAAAAATATACGGTTGATAAAATCGGAGAATCCGGTTCCGAGGTCAGGATTTATGACAATTATGTATTAAAAATCCAGCTCCAAAGCCCGGAAACAGATAATGAATATATTATTTCAAACCGGCTTAGCAGTTGTCTGCCAGTTCCATCCATACCGCTGTATGAAATACATAACGGACTTTCCTACACGCTGATGACCAAAGTTGAGGGTAAAATGCTGTGCGATATGGATTATCTGCAAAATCCGGAGCTTGTGATAGATATTGCTGCAAAAGGGCTGAAAAAGCTGTGGGAAACTGATGTGAGCGATTATCCGTGCAACGTAAGCAGGCTTTCAAACCGTTTGAAGGCAGCCGAATACAACGTCGCTCACGATCTTGTAGATATTGAAAACACAGAGCCCGAGACTTTCGTAAAAGGCGGCTTTAAAAATCCCGCAGAGCTTCTCGATTGGCTGAAAAATAACCGCCCGCCGGAGGATATCGTTCTGACGCACGGCGATTACTGCCTGCCGAATATTTTTGCCAAAGGGGATCGCATAAGCGGTTTTATTGATCTCGGCAAGGCAGGACCTGCCGACCGCTGGCAGGATATAGCGATCGCTATCAGGAGTCTGGATCATAATTTTGACGGCAGATATTTTAACGGTAAACCTATTTTTGATTTCAAACCTCAGATGCTTTTAGACGCTCTGGGAGTGGAAATGAATGAGGGGAAATACAGGTATTACTACTTGCTTGATGAGTTGTTTTGAAAAAGGATATGAGGTGCAATCAAATGGTAAAAGCAGTTTTTATTGATTTTTACGGAACATTGGTGCATGAGGACGGCGCAATCATCAGAAAGGTTTCACAGATTATTTTTGACACAGGCCTAGTTCAAAACTATTCCGATATAGGAAGCTATTGGTGGAACGAATTTCAGACGATGTTTCAAAACGCTTACGGAGAAAGCTTTGTAACTCAAAGAGAGCTTGAATACCGCTCGCTTCAAAAAACGATCGAGCATTTTCATTCGACCGCTGACGCGGCAGAGCTGAGCGATATGATGTTCCGACACTGGACAGCGCCGCCTGCTTTTCCCGAAGCAAAAGTGTTCTTGGAGGCTTGTCCCGTTCCGGTCTATATCGTCTCCAACATCGACACCTCGGATATCAACAAAGCCATCGCATTTCACAGCTTTATGCCTGACGGCGTTTTTACGAGCGAGGATGCACGATCATATAAGCCGAGAAGCGAGCTGTTTTCATACGCAATGCGCAAAACGGGGTTTTCTCCTTATGAGGTCGTTCACATCGGCGATTCCTTGAGCAGCGACGTCAAGGGAGCAGGCGCTGCCGGTATCAAAGCCATATGGATAAACCGCAGCGACAAAACGGTTCCCGACGGCGTGATTGCCGTTAATAACTTATTGGATATTTTTGGCACTTCGTTTTTTCGGGAGTAAGGGATATGGAATTATGGGATTTATACGATAGAAACGGCAACCGCACGGGTGAGGTCTGGGAGCGGCATCACGGGAATTACATGGACATTCCCGAAGGGCGGTATCATCTGGTGAGCGATATTTTAGTGCAGCACCGTGACGGCTCCTATCTTTTGACAAAACGGCACCAAGGCAAGGACTTATATCCCGGCTATTGGGAAGCGAGTGCGGGCGGTTCTGCGCAGCTCGGTGAAAGTCCAGAGGAGTGCGCCAAGCGCGAGCTGTTTGAAGAAACAGGCATTTTGTGCAATAGTTTCGAGCTTGTCAAAATCACCTTCAGCAATCGCAGCCCAAGCCTGATTTATTCCTATCTTGCAAAGGTAGACTGTGACAAGAACTCGGTTGTCCTTCAGGAAGGCGAAACGACCGAATACAAATGGGTCGACGCTGCGGGACTGATAGAATACGCGGAATCGGAGCTTGCAATCAAATCTAGCGTTGAGCGATACAAATCATTTTACGACAAGGTGAGGGCTCAAATCAGTATGAATATAACCGATATGGAGCTTTCTCATATCTCCGAATACGCCGAATTGTTTATTTCCGTTTTTAATTCGGAGCCGTGGAATGATGAATGGACAAAAGAAACCGCTCAAATCAGAATTGAGAATATGATGAAAACAGAAACTTTCATCGGAAAGGCTCTTTATGCCGACAACGACCTGAAAGGGCTCATCTGGGGGCAGAAAAAGCAGCACTACAACGGAACGCATTTTCATATAGAGGAATTCTGCGTCAAAACACCGGAGCAAAACAAGGGCTTCGGAAGCGCGCTGCTGAAAGCATTGGAAAAAGCGTTGTCGGAAATCGGAGTTGACAATATTTATCTGATAACTTCAAAGGGCGAAAAAACGGAAGGGTACTACAGCAAAAGAGGATTTGTTTCTTCCGAAAATATGGTTTTGATGACAAAACACTCGTTTTGTGAAACGGAAAAGGTATGATCTGTGCCGAGTCATCCGGAATCAGATAGATAAGAACAGACGCCGCAGAAAA
>JBGULZ010000117.1:0-7975 GCA_045116595.1 Ruminococcus sp.
CACCAAGGGGCAGCACTGGCACAATTCCAAATGGGAGTTTTTCATTGTTGTCAGCGGCCGCGCGCTGATCGAGGAGCGCAATATCCATACAAACGAAAAGGTATCTTTTGAGGTATCGGGCGACAAAATCGAAGCCGTACATATGATCCCCGGCTGGACGCACAACATCATCAATCTCTGCGACACTGAAAACCTCGTAACCCTGATGTGGGCAAATGAGCAGTTTGATCCCAATCATCCGGATACTTTTTTTGATCCGGTGTAATTTCAGACGGTAATTATAGTAACATAATAATCTTTTGATCCAAAAAACAACAGCTGTGCTCGATTTACAGAGCACAGCTGTTTTAATAAATCATTATCATTTTGACGCTTGTGTTTCGTTTTCCAACGCGCGGTAGTCGATTTTTCCTCTCGGAGTGCGGGGGAGTGAATCTCTGAATTCGATCTCCTCCGGAACCATATAACCGGGCAGCATCTTCTTGCAGTTTTGGATGATCTTCTGCTTGGTTTCTTCGGTTTTTTCAAAGCCGGGGTTGAGAACGATATACGCCTTGGGGACGTTGATCCTCTGCTCATCGGGAACGCCGACAACGCAGCACAGTCCTACCGAATCGTCGGTGTGGACAGCCTTTTCAATACGGTTCGGGAACATCTTTGTCACCTGACCGTCCGAGCCCTTTGTCATAATAATGCGCTTTACGCGGCCGGTGATGCGGACAACGCCGTCTTGGTTGATGCGTCCCAAATCGCCGGTGTGGATCCAACGCACGCCGTCATCGTCGGTCTTGATCAAATCGTCGGTAGCGCTTTTGTTGTGGTAGTAGCCCAGCATGACCGTCGGACCGGTAATGCACAGCTCGCCTTCCTCGCCATAGGTTTTTTCGGCGCCGTCGTCGACGTCGACTGCCTTGACGATCATCTTTGCCAGCGGGATACCCACAATACCTGTGCTTGTAGCGTTGACGCTCTCAAAGGTCGCGGTAGCGGCGCTTGTCAGCTCCGTCATACCCAAGCCCTTTTGCAGCTTGACCTTCGCTCCGCAGGAAGCGAGCACTTCGTTGACCTTTTCTTCCTTGTCCTTGGGCATACCCTCGCCGCCGTAGAATACAAAGCCAAGGCTTGACAGGTCATACTTTTGAATATTCGGAATCGTCAGCAGCGCCTCCCAGTAGGCGGGAATCGAGTTGACGTGGTTAACGTGGTATTTCGTCACATATTCGGCGAATTTTTCGGGTTCATATTTCGGCAGCAGCACAGTGGTAAAGCCTGCGTACAGCGGCTCCAGCATAGTGTTTACAAGGCTGTAGTTTACAAAAGGCGGAAGCACGGCCATCATGACCTGCTGCCTTTTGTTCTCCATTGTCTTTACAACCTGCCAAATCTCGGCGTTCACGTTGTAGTCGGAAACCATGCAGCCCTTAGGCTCGCCGGTCGTTCCGCCTGTGTGTGAGATGATCGCGGTTCCTTTATAATCCCTCTTGACAGCCTTTACTTCGGTTTTTGCGCCGTCGCTGATAAAGCTCTTCCAGCTTTGGAACAGCGAGTTGTCGAGCTTGGGCTGCTTGACCTTTAAGGCATAAGCCGCCTGCTTGAGCCTCGGAAGTGAGTCGCCGACTGAAACAACGATGACCTTCTCGGCTGTTGTGGTGGGCAGGATGTCCGCAACGGTCCCATATGCGCCGTCAAAAATCAAGGCAATGCGGCTCTTGACCTCATTTACATAAAACGCGGTTTCGCTTTTGCCGGCAAGCGGGTGGATCATATTTGCGATCGCGCCGATCTTGTTCAGCGCGTAGACGCAGTAGATCGCCTCAGGTATGCTCGGAAGCGCAACCGTAACGATTTCCTTCTCCTTTACGCCTGCATTTAAAAACGCAGCCGCAGCCTTGTCGATATTGCGGAACAAGTCGCCGTAAGTGATCTTATTGCCGAGATAATTGATGGCGATATCGGACGGATGGTCCTTGTTGTTCTGCATCATAAAATCATAGATAGTGCATTCCGGCAAATCGCCGTTGATGACTTCCGGTGTGTAGAATTTGAGCCAGGGCTTGTCTATTGAAGGATAGGCGTTCATTGTCTTGTTCATAATTATTTCTCCTATTATTATAGTATGTTTTTTGCACGTTGATGATTATATCATACGCCTTATGCAGTGTCAATATATTGCGCAAAATCAAACTAAAAAAATAAAATTATTGCACAAAAAAGAATATATGACTATAAACATAACTCCTTGATTATTCAAAAAATAATAGAGATTTGTGCGTTTGTCCAATAAATGTCCAATAATATCTTGCTGTACTATAGGAAGGCATTTTATAGTCGGATAAAGCATTTCAGCCATGATGGATAAATCCAAAGGAGGTTAGGGAAGAGTAATACAATATTTGAGTGATTTTTATCATTTTTGATTCACAAAACAACAGCTGTGCTCGATTTTCAGAGCACAGCTGATTTAATTATTTATTTGCTTTTTGCCGGTTGTATTCAATAATCGTGTCGATATTGTCGATTATAAAATGCTGGGCGTTGAGATTGTAATAAACCGCCTCGTAAGTTCTTCCTTGCTGACTGGTTCTTTCTTCCGTGATAATGCCGATGTTTTGTCCCGCGCTTGTCGGACGTTTCCTTGATTTGTTATTCACAATAATGTCGGAAAGCATCCCGGTTTCCGTTAACCAATCGGAAATAACCCCGCGTTTTAGCTCCTTAATATAGAGAGTATTAACTAAATCATTGATTCGCTTTGTAATCTCGGATATAGATATAGGGTAGTCTGAATAATCAAAGCGTGATAATTGCTCCGGCGTGATGGTGAATTCAGCTCTGTCGGGCAATTCCAATTTGAATTTGCCTTTATTATCAATGATCTGCTTCAGAATACCGGATGAATAGAATAAGCATCTGGAAATCCGCACATTATTGACAACATCATTTTCAGGGACTTCTTTGTTTGTCAGCGGATCGATCCCGTTAGCAAGCTTTTCCAAATACATCTGCGCTCTTGCGATGATCTCTATTTCAGTCATAATAAACACCTCTTTATTGTGGAATACCAAACGTATGTTCGCTAAATAAATGATAACATTAAATTAGTAGATAGTCAAGAAGTTTTTAATGTAAATTTTAAAAAATTTTGGTTAAGACTTGACAATCGCACCTGCAGTAATAGATACCATAATTTGACATTTTGATACAAATAATTAGCCTCTTAATAATCATCCAGTATAGATTTGACAGTTACATATAAAACCGCACGCTTAAAGCAATGCGGTTTTGGTTGTGTATATCTTTGATCCCTCTGTAGCGGATTCTTTGATTGCATGGGATATTTACAATATTCGGCATGCACTGATATTTAGCTAATAATTTGTTCAATTGGAACTAAAATAATCATAGAATTCTGTGAACAAATATTTTTTCGTGAGGTTAATAGAATTTGCCATCTGTTCATTAAATAACAATTTTTATTTTAAAGAATGCTGAAAACCGATAGCTGTTACATGTAATACGAATTGTTTATCTATCAATTATAAGGTGAACCTACAAACAAAATGTCATATATGCCGGTATGCAAATGACATTATTCTGTTTTGATAGGTTCTTTGTGTGAATGATATATGCTGCCCCGATCCGGTTATGGAATACTTCAATGAACCTTTCAAGAGATTTCGTGGTATAGCGTTTGCTTGACTTTACCTCGATAGGGTAGATTTTAGGTTTAAGCTTGCTGCCGTTGGAGATTAGAAAGTCGATTTCGATATCGTTACGGTGTTTTTCGTGATTATAACGGGTGTAGAAGAATAGAGGATAACCATTACTAACTAACTGCTGTGCAATAGCGTTTTCAAAAATCATACCCTCGTTGATCGACAGATTATCGTGGAGGATCGTCTTATACAGTTCCCCATCGGCGATTTCCGGCTCGGAAAAGGCGTGGCTGATCAACAAACCAGTATCGCCCATATAGCACTTCACAAAAGTCCTGTCCTCGTTCATCGAAAGCCCAACATTCGGATCGCTGCAATTGAAGCACTCGTTTGTAATCATCGAATCACCAAGCCAGAAAAAAGCCTCCTGATACATCGGAAAAGTGGAGTTGCTTTCGATGTTTGATAACTTCACCCGCTTTTCGTGTTGAGAAAGGAACGCAGGAATCTGATCGAAGATCGATGCGATCCTCGAGCGGTACTTAACTTCTGCTTTGCTGATATCGTTTCGGTACAATGTAAGGATATCTCGTTTTTCTTCATCTGCCGCGGCAAAGCTGCGCCCGTTTTCCAGATATTTCAAAACCGCTTTAGGCATACCGCCGACCAGAATATACTGCTTGAAGATCATCATTGCCTTATGATGAAGGTCATCTTCAAGCGGCTTTTTTTGTTTGAAGCAAGTCTCAATATAGTCGACCATCTTCTCTTCGTTCAGTGCCCGACAAAACTCCACAAAGTCCAGAGGAAACATTCTCAGCTTGCGTTCCTCAGAGGGAATGGTGATGTCCTTGACATTTTCTTTTATGGAAATCAAAGAACCGGTTTCGATATAATGATAACGCCCATCTTTGATTAGCTTCTTCACAGACTGCCTCGCCTTGGGGTATTGCTGTACTTCGTCAAAGATTATCAGTGATTCATGCGGATATAGCGTCTTATTGTACTCGGTTGACAGGATCATAAAGAAGGTGTCGAGATCATTCAGATACTTTTCAAACGCATCCTTGACTACTTGACTGACATCGTTGAAGTCGATCAGCAGATAACTTTTATATTCGTTTTTGCCGAACTCCTCTACAATCGTAGATTTTCCGATTCGGCGTGCCCCCTCTATCATAAGAGCTTTTTCATCAGCGGAGTTCTCTTTCCACTGCAATAGTTTATCATATATTTTTCTTTGAAAAATCATAGAAACAACTCCTCTCATAGTTATCATAACATACTTCTTAATAATACGCAATATAATTATTCCCGAAAATCCCAATAATACGCATTCTAAATAATGGATAATCCTATATAATACGCGCTTAACGTTACGAAAATTGTAACAGTAAAGAAAAGTAGATATATCGTATCGTTGCTTTTGATATTACCAGAATAATGATCATATTATCTCTGACAATAAAAGTGGAAACAAATTATCGGTGTCTATTAATACAGATGACCAGGGGATATTTGACACATCTCTTGAAAATGAATACGCTATATTGGTTGAATGTATGGCTCAAATGAAAAATGACGGCAAGCGCAAATATAATGATGATATAATATTTGATTATATTGATCACATCAGAGAAATGGGACTGAATCAAGTTTTTCCAAAATCCGGAATAGATTGATAAATAATCCGAAAATTTTCAAATAAAGGAGAAGTATACGTAACAAAAACATAACAGCTGCGCTCCGACATATAGAGTAGTCCATGATTTGACACTATTCTCAAAATTCTGCAAAATAACCATCAAACCCCTTGCAATCACCCTAGTGTTGATGTATGATAATATTAATAATTATTGAGTACATAAGGTGTTTTGCTTGAAAGTATTTGAGATCGTGCCTGCGGATTTCTTTTCGGTTTTGGTTTCTCCGAACCGTGAAATCTACGCGGACGCGCTGATGAAGCTTTATGAGATGTTCCAGAGTGAGATCAACATCCGCTTGAAAGCGTTTCTGGCGGAGGTTGAGCTGCTTTTGGAGGATTGCGAATATATTTTGGAGGAAGGCGATGAAGCGGAGGATTCGGAGCCTTCTTCGCTGCGCGGCAAAGCGCGTCTGGTCGTGCGCCGACTTGTGAAAACAGGTTGGATTGACCGCGAATTCCTCGACGGCTCCTTTACGGAGATCATCATTCCGAACACCTATGCCATCACAGTGATGCGTATGCTCAAGGAGCTGACCGACGAGAGCGTCGCGGAGTATGATTCTCTGGTATTTTCCACCTATTCCGCGCTCAATCAGGCATACACCGACAACCGCGACCGTATGTATGAGGCGCTGATCGTCGCGAAAAACAACACCGAAAAATTGGATTATAAGCTGCGCACCTTCTATTACGGCATTCGCGGCTATCAAAAAGTAATCAGAGAAAACACAGACGTCAATTTGCTGCTGAAAAACCATTTTGAAGCGTACAAGGAGGCGCTTGATCGCGTGTATCACCCGATCAAGACGATGGATTCCTTTACGCGCTATTCCGGACCGATTCGCGGCATTTTGACGGATATTCGCTTTGATGACGCCTTGCTCGATGAAATGGCGGCGAAAGCGATGGCAACAAAAGAATACGCGGATCAAAACGAAGCGCACGAGGATATCCTAAAGACCATTGAAGCAATCACGGATTCCTACGGCGCTGTTTCCGTTTTGCTCGATGAAATCGACATCAAGCACAGCAAAATGACCAAGCAGTCGATCGACAAGATCCGCTATGTGATGTCTGCCGATCAGACGATCAAGGGCAAGCTGGTCGAGCTGCTCAAAGCTTGTGCCGCTGCGGAAGATGAGCAGTCGCCGAAAATCATGAATATGCTCGAAGAGGGGATCACCGTAAACCGGCAGGAATATATTGACGCCGGCTCTCTGTATCATAAGAACATCCGAAGCCGCCGTTCCGATGAACCGCCGCAGCCTATCGAGGAAGAGCGCGATATTGAAAAGGAGATATTGACCGCCGTGGTCGGCAAGCTGAGAAGCGGCTATTCCGACGCGCGCGTGAAGTCATATATGGACAGCCTGTTTGCAAACGGCAGGACCGAAGTGGCAAGCGAGGAGGTAACCGTCGAAAATGACACCGATTATATCCTGACGCTGTTGTCGGTCGTCAGCGCCTACAGGGGCACGAGAGGGTATCGTATCGAGATCACGGACGGTTATGTGCAAAAGGGCGTGTACCGCATCCCGCGGTTCGTGCTGAAAAAGGGAGGGAAACGCTGATGTGGAGCGAACAATATGAAAACCTGAATGCTTATGAAAAGGGCGAGTTCCGCCGCTTGGGAAATTATCTTCTCTCACATACCTACATGGTGCGCTTCACCTACGACCCGAGCGAGGAAACGACCCTGCCGAACGCGGATTACAACATGGTGATGCGGCTGTTTGACATATTCCGCGACTATTTTGAGGTGACGGGCTGGAAGCTGACGAAGGACGATACCTATGGCGTGGTGGCGCTGATCAGCGAATACAAGCACAACCGTTTTCGGCTCGATCGATTCACGACGCTTTTTCTCTATGTTTGCCGCCTGATTTACGAGGAAAACCGCGAGAACGAGAACAGCTATCATGTGGTGAAAACCGACACGGCTTCCGTGGTCGAGAAGATGAAGACCCTCGGCTTGCTCAAGGGCGGAAAATCCAATCAAAAAGAGCGGATCGACGCGCAAAGCGCGCTGGCGCATTTTAATATTATCCAGAAAATGACATCTTCTCCGTGGAGCGGAGACGGAAACGATATTCTGATTTTGCCGTCGATTTTGACGATCATCAGCAACCAAAGTATCAACGCGATGAAGGCGGAGCTTGACGAGATGAAGCTCACGGAGGACAACAGGGATGAAACTGCTGAAAAAACTGCTGCTGATTAACTGGCACTATTTCTCGCACCAAATGATCGAATTTGAACAGCTCAATTACATGACAGGCGTCAACGCGTCGGGAAAATCGACCATCATCGACGCCCTGCAGTTGGTGCTGTTCGGCGATACGGCAGGAAGGTATTTCAATAAATCCGCAAGCGGTAAGAGCGCGCGCACCTTGGACAGCTATCTTTGCGGAGAGCTGAGCGACAACGCCGACGGCGGCTACCGCTATCTGCGCAGCGGGCGGTTCACGAGCTACGTGGTGACGGAGTGGTATGACGACGTGAAGCGCCGCAGCCTGACCTTTGGCGGCGTCTTCGATGTGTATTCGACGAATGACAAAACCGCACGCTTCTTTAAGTATATTGGACAAATCCCCGACGATCAATTTATCGTGTC
>JBGULZ010000118.1:0-2206 GCA_045116595.1 Ruminococcus sp.
CCGTACAGAGCATATGTTCTTTGAAGAGGACAGGATCGCTGCTTTCCGCGAGATGATCTGTGCAGATACAGTAGAAGAGAGAGAAGCTGCTCTCGATAAGATCCTTCCTTATCAGCAGGGCGACTTTAAGGCTCTTTACGAGGCTCTCGAGGGATGCCCCGTTACCATCCGTTTCCTCGATCCGCCGCTTCACGAGTTCGTTCCCACTGAGGAAGAGGACATCAAGAAGCTCGCTGATTCTCAGGGCAAGAGCGTAGAGGACATCAAGGCTCTTATCCAGTCGCTCCACGAGTTCAACCCGATGATGGGTCACCGTGGCTGCCGTCTTGCCGTAACATATCCCGAGATCGCAAAGATGCAGACAAAGGCTGTTATCCGCGCTGCTATCGAGGTTCAGAAAGAGCACGCAGACTGGAACGTTAAGCCCGAGATCATGATCCCGCTCGTATGCGAGCTCAAGGAGCTCAAGTTCGTTAAGAAGGTCGTTGTTGAGACCGCCGACGCTGAGATCGCCGCTGCAGGCGTAGAGCTCGAGTATGAGGTCGGTACAATGATCGAGATCCCGAGAGCTGCTCTTACAGCTGACGAGATCGCTACTGAGGCTGACTTCTTCTGCTTCGGTACAAACGACCTTACTCAGATGACATTCGGCTTCTCAAGAGACGACGCTGGTAAGTTCCTCGGCGCTTACTATGACACAAAGATCTTCGAGAACGATCCGTTCGCTAAGCTCGACCAGACAGGCGTTGGCAAGCTTATGGAAACAGCTATCAAGCTCGGCAAGCCCGTTAATCCCAACCTCCACATTGGTATCTGCGGCGAGCACGGCGGAGATCCTTCTTCAGTAGAGTTCTGCCACAAGATCGGTCTTGACTATGTATCGTGCTCACCCTTCCGTGTGCCGATCGCAAGACTCGCTGCTGCTCAGGCTGCTGTAAACAATAAATAAGCAGCGTGATGCTGCACCCGAATCCCGCCTAAGGCGGTTCAAGACGGTGCGATTTACTGAGTAATATAAAATTGAGGCTGACCGTTTGGTCAGCCTCTTTTCTTTGAATATCTAATTATATAGCAAAGCTGTCATCTCTTTGAATATCTAATTAAATAGCAAAGCTGTCATCCTTGATTTTGAATGACAGCTTTTTTTATTCGGTTTATTATGCTTCGCCGAAACCGGGGATGATTCCCGCGATATACTTCTGTATCAGCGTTACGTCGCTGACCGAGAGAATTCCGTCGCGGTTTACGTCCGCGATATTCATTACCGCTTCGTCGTTTTCATCGATCAACGGCTTGCCGCCGTCGGTGTATTTCGCGATATGCTTTTGGAGCAGCAGAGCGTCGTCAACATCAACCGCGCCGCTGCCGTCAACATCGCCGATCAACGGCTCGTCTTTGACTACTTCTACCATACCGCTCATCACAAAGCTGTCAGCCAAATTAAGCGAGCTGCTGTAGACCTCCGATGTTCTTGCATTCACTGCGTGATGTCCCGGATCCGCATCCTCCGCTACCTCAAAGACAAGCGTTACAAGCTCGCCTGTTTTATAACAGTCGGTTTTCGCGAGGTCGTTCTCCCACGACAATCTGTAGGGAGATTCAAAATGATCGGAGTGCGCCGGTGTTGCGCCTTCGATGAGCCCTTTGTCGATCACGTCGACTAATGTTAATACGCTCGGGTCAAAATCAACGTCAAGATCCACCGTTGCTATGCCCGGGTTTTCGTCCAAGCTGAGCGTGAGCTCTACCCTATCGCCCGCCTTTGCCTGAACACTGTTGAACGAGAACCGCGCTCTTATATCATCCTGATTTAAAGGAGCGTATGGCAAAGAAGATATGTCAGGGTCTCTGTCAACATAGCGCGTCAGAATTATTCTGTCTGACGCTGTTACTTTTCTGTCGCGGTCAACATCCGCGTTGATGAGGTTGATGTTATCATAATCTCCGAGCCTTGAGATGTAGTTGCCCAAAAGCGCGCTGTCGGCAGAGGTTACATAGCCGTCGCCATCAACATCGCCGAAAATCGCCTGAGCATCCGCGTTGATAACAGTTACGTTGATAACCAAACCCTTGCCGTTGGCGCTTTTCATAACGATGCTTGTTGTGCCCGGGGCTTTGCCTGTGATCCTGCCCGTGCTGTCGACCGAGGCGACCTCGGGATTTGAGTTTGTATAGTTAAAGGTCGTGATAGCGTTCGCGGGAGTAA
>JBGULZ010000119.1:0-4431 GCA_045116595.1 Ruminococcus sp.
ACCGCTCTGTCCACCTTTCTTACGGGACTTTGGCTCTCGCGTGTTTCGGCAAACTCAAAAAAGCTGATAAAGGAAAAGAAAAAGGAATGGGACAGAGAACAAAAGAAGAAGTACAAAAATAAGATCAAGGTGCAAAAGCGGCTGATACTGGCGCTGGCGCTTGTATTAAACTTCGGTATCCTCGCGTTTTTGAAGTATTACAACTTCTTTGCGGGCAGCCTGAACGATATCCTCGGAAGCTTTGGAATCGCCTTTTCGGCGCCTACGCTGAATCTTTTCCTGCCGCTTGGTATCTCGTTCTACACCTTCCAGTCGATGGGTTACCTGGTTGATGTTTACCGCGAAAAAACCGAAGCTCAGCGCAACCCGTTCAAGCTGCTGCTGTTCGTTTCGTTCTTCCCGCAGATCATACAGGGACCGATCAGCATTTACGACCAGTTGGCACAGCAGCTCTTTGAACCTCACGAATTCAGCTTTACCCGTATGAAGCACGGTATGGAGCTTATTTTGTGGGGCTTCTTCAAAAAGCTGGTCATTGCCGACAGGATGTTTGTCGCGATTTCCGCCGTGCAAAAAGACTACGGCAACTACGGCGGCACTACGCTTACGTTTACCGTACTATTATACGCCATACAGCTTTACGCCGATTTCTCGGGCGGTATTGATATCTCCCGCGGCGTGGCGCAGATGTTCGGCATTGATATGATAGAAAACTTCAAGCGTCCGTACTTCTCTAAATCTATCAACGAATACTGGCGCAGATGGCATATATCGCTCGGCGCGTGGATGAAAAACTACCTCTTCTACCCCGTCGCGATGTCAAACCTCTTTATCACCGCGAGCAAAAAGATGAAGGCTACGCGCTTTGGCAAAACCGTCGCAGGCACGCATATCTCTAAAGTCCTGCCCACAAGCGTGGCTTCGCTGATCGTCTTTCTCGTAGTGGGAATCTGGCACGGCTCCGACTGGAAATACGTCGCGTTCGGCGTATGGAACGGCGGTATAATTATGCTGAGCATCCTTATGCAGCCGCTGTTTGACGCAGTTGTTGACAAGCTCAGGATCAACCGCAAAAGCCCCGTTTTTATCGGTTTTCAGATCTTCCGCACGCTGCTCGTCATCCTCGTAGGCTACGTGTTTGACGTCGCACCGTCCTTTGGCGAGGGTATGAGGACTATCACCCAATTCTTTACCGGACAGAACATCTCCCGCGGCTTGACCGAAATCAACGGTCTTGGGCTCGGAATCAAGGATTACGTGCTTTTAGCGATCTGCTCGATCATCATTCTAATCGCGAGCATTATCCAGGAGAGGCATCCGCAGACAACTATCCGCGAAATGCTCGACAACAAGTCGTTCGCGCTGAGGTTCGCGTTTTTGTATATCGGCGTGATGGCGGTCGTTATCTTCGGCGTCTACGGATCGGGCTACAACGCGGCGGACTTTGTATATATGCAATTTTAACGAAAGGCAGGTTACAGTATGAAATTCCAACAATACGTCACCCGGACGGTCAAGGTAGCTTGCTTTTTGCTGACGATAATGTTCACCTGCCTTGTGCTGCAGCAGTATTTCCTCAGGAATACGGATAACAACAGCCTGCGCATCGAGGGATATTATCAGGAGGAACCCGATTCGCTCGACGTTGTGTTCATCGGAGCCAGCGATATCTACACCAGCTTTATGCCCGGCAGAGCGTATGAGCGGTTCGGCTTTACAAGCTATCTGCTCGCCTCGGAATCCATCACCTCCGAGGGCGTTATCACCGCCGTTAAAGAGGTTTATAGAACTCAGCATCCCGACTTGATCGTGATCGAGGCGAACACGTTTTTATACGGCGATTCACGCAACGAGTCAAACGAAGCGCACATTCACAAGTTCTTTGACAATCTTCCGCTGAGCGAAAACAAAACGGAGTATATCCAAAAGTACGTAAAACCCGAAAATCAAATGGAATACTTCTTCCCTCTCATCAAATACCACAGCCTTTGGTCGGAATATCCCAGACGCCTTAATATGACGATGAGCGACCTCTCGCTTGATCTGCGCGGATACAACAACTTAAAAGGCTTTTCCAGCACCGCACAGATTTTAAAAACAGACGAGGAGTGCCTGAACAAAAAAATCGCGAATGAGCATATTGAGAAGCCGCTTAACCCCAAGCTTGAGGAACAGCTGAACGAATTGCTCGACTACTGCGACGAAAAGAAGCTTAACGTCGCGTTCGTGCGCGCTCCGCACTACGTTATAAATGACACCTACAACCGCGTTAAGCGCTCAAACAGAATGGAGACTATCGTTGAAGAGCGCGGATACTTATACTATTCCGCTGAAAACGACGCGTCCATCATCGGTATTGACGAAAAGCGCGACTTTTATAACGTGGATCATATGAACGTTTACGGCGCGCTGAAATTCACCGATTATTTATCCGGACTGCTGGTTGAGGAAGAAAAGTTAAATATCGATCCCCTTAACGAAGCCCAAAAAGAAAACTGGGCGGAGGCAGCGAAGTGCACCAATCAGCTTTACCGCTACTGCGACGACGTTATGACCCACACTACCGAGGTCAAGGGCGCGCAGGAGGATGTTTTGACACTGTTTAAGATCGGCGGTTATTCGGGCGAACCGATAGTACGCGGCTAAAGGGAGGACATTATGAAATATCCGAACGCCTATAAAGGAGAAAAAAAGCTCCTCGTTTCCGAAATACTGAACGTTATCGCAAGCGCCGGTAACTTTGCTGTCGGGCTGCTGATAGTCATTATCGGAAGCAACACCGGAGAAAAAATAGAGATGGCTATGCTCATCACGGCGTTGGTCGCGACTTTTGTCGGGATCATCGCATTTATTATTCAGCTTATCGGTTTGAATCAAGCGCGCAAGGACGAACCGCAGTTCAAAACGGCTCTGGTTTTTGCCATTGTCGGAATCGCCGCGTCAGCTGTGTTCATCATAACCAGCGGTTCATTTGCCAATTTTTTCTCGGGAATAAACGAGGTCGCTACTCAGCTCGTGAGTATATACACGATTTTGGGCATACACAGCCTAGCCCTAAAGCTCGGCGACAAAAAAATCGAAAAATGGGCAAAGATCGCGACGGTCGCCGTTGCGGTGGTCTTCGCCTTTGCGGTAATGGACAGGTTGATCGTAATCTTCAACCCGCATTTTGATACCGTTATGGACATCTGCTGCTCAGGGCTTGAGCTTTTCGCCCACGTTATTTTCCTCGTGATGCTTGCGCACGCAAAAACAATGCTGTCAAGGTAATAAAAACAATAAACGCTGCACTCGGTAAAACCGCCGGGTGCAGCATTTTTTTGCAATTGTTTTTTTATTTCATTGTCCTTCTCTGATAAACGGATACTTTATTTCTTCGTTGAGCAATTCAGCGTATGCCTTCACTTTTCTAAACGTGTTCCCCATCATTTCACGCTCACGGTAAGCGCGAATGGAATCCATATCAAAATCAGCGTAAAATATCCCGGCTGTTTCCGCGTCGGCAAGCAGCAAAGTGTTGTCGATACACTCGCCGTTCCTATCCCAGCAAACCGGGCTGAAGGCACAGGAGCTGCCGGCGTTTTTGCCGTTGGGATTTGCCATAGCGATACCGCACATATTCTCATACGCTCTTGTAGACAAAGCCTGCACGCGAGGGCTCATACTGCAGCAATCGTTAGGCACAAGAATTATCTCCGCGCCCTTTAGCATCAAAACCCTTGCGCTTTCGGGATACTCTCTGTCATAGCAAATCATAACTCCGATTTTCACGCCGTCAAAATCGCACACTTTAAATTCCGCGCCCGGTTCCAATACCTTTTCATCGGCAAAGTCACAGGTATGAACCTTTGCGTATTTCATCAAGATTTTGCCGTCTTTTCCGATTAAAAAAACGGAGTTTTGAGGATTATTTTTTCCTTTGGTCAAGGCAGTTGCAACAAGCCCGATACTTAATTCTCCTGCCTTTTCGCAAAACGGGGTCAGAGCTTTTTCGGTGATTGCCGAATCATTATCGATCGTCAGGTCGTAGCCTGTGATAAAGCACTCCGGCAGCAAAAGAATATCGGAGCCGTTTTGCTTTGCTTCTGCCATATTTTTGATTATCGTTTTGATATTACTCTCGTATTCCCGGTTCACTGATCGCATTTGCAAAACAGCCGCTCTAAAAGTCATTGCCATCACCTCTTATCTTTATGCTGTTATTTTAACACGAGTCAGAAGATATGGCAATATCAACCCGGATATTCATATTACAGCAGACGCATAAGAGCACCGCTCAAAAGCCGCATCTTTCTTCGCGCTTTGCTTTGAGGGTTTCTTGCAAAAATCGCTTGACAAAACCTCGTGTATGTGGTATCATACTTTCTGCAAGTGAGCGAGTCTCTCCTCGCAGCAACAGAATATTTAGGGGTATAGCTCAGTTGGTAGAGC
>JBGULZ010000120.1:0-2911 GCA_045116595.1 Ruminococcus sp.
CACACAAGCAAGTGGGGACGCTCCTTTACAGCTCAAAGGAGGCTGTCAGGGAAAGCGGCTTTACTCCTCAGACGGAGTAGGCGTAACACTTACAAGCGGAACAGGCGGCTTCGGCGGTAAAACCGGAATCTATCTTATTGAGGATTTCGGACTGAGGATCAAGGTGAAAACCAAGAAGGGTTTTCAGATTGCTCAGCCCGGCGATACCATCGATACAGCTTACGCTACCATCAATTCACGACGAGGCAGGGTAGGCTATGAAATTGCCCATACGCTGACTACCAGCGCAACGCAGGCGTATTATTTCGTAGATATGAATCCCGATCCAAAGTTGACGGAGATTGCCAGATGTATCACCGCAAGACAGAATGCAGGCATCGGCAGCAGAAGAGCGGAGCGGTCAGGAGTTTTCATTGAGGAGATAGACGAGAAAGCGCCGTTTGCTGTTTTGATTGTCGACAGGAACGGAGAGTACCATGTCGGCAGGATCCGCAGATTGACGCCGCGGGAGTGTTGGAGATTGCAGGGCTTTACCGATGAACAATTCGATAGAGCTGTTGGCGCAGGGATTTCAGACAGTCAGTTATACAAGATGGCCGGCAACGCGGTATCCGTACCCGTTATAACCGCCATTGGAAGAGTCATCAAAGAAGTTGAAGAAAGGAATAATCAAAATGCATGAGACCACAGCAGTATTCTTAGGAATCATCATCGGAGTTTTTCTCGTCCTTTTCTGCTGTGCCATACTTTTCGTTTACACTAAGATTACAAAGAGAATCGACAGTTTTAAGGAAACGGAGAGAAAGGCATATACGAAAATCCGCGACAGGGCGGAGGAAAAGTACAAAGAGCTGGATGTGAGAATAAAGGAGCTCGAAAAGTCTGACAGAGAAAAGAAAATCTCCGATGAGAAGTTCAGACGTGAGGTTGAAGAGCTTAAAAAGCCGAGGATTCAGACTCGCGTCAGACACCACAGCAACGGTATTCCTTTTGAGAGGAATACGGAATAAATAAGAATTAACATCAGTATCAATCGTTTCTAAATGTAATGATTGATGCTGATTTTTGCGTTTAGGGGCGATTGATGTTGGAACAGAAGGTGATAACATCAAAAGCCCGGTTACCTGGGTGGGAAACAAAAGTCCGATACTTCATATCTTGTATGCCATGTTCCCCGAAAAGCACGACAGATACATTGAGCCGTTCGGCGGTTCATGCGCTGTATTGCTTGGAAAGAGGAAAAAGGACAAGTTTGAAGTTTACAACGATTATAACCATAATCTGACGAATCTGTTCAGAGTAATGATTTTTCGTCCAAACGCTTTCAAAATCGAACTCGGCTTTTGCCATTTGAATTCAAGAGATTTTTTCGAGGAATGGAAGCGCCGTATCAATACGGAAGATTTCAAAAATCCGTATTTCGAGGAAGAGCTGAAGCTCACGCAAGTCCTTTATGACATTGATGTAGCCAAAGCTGTCCTTGAAATCCAGAATAGGATTGAGAACGACTGTGATCTACACAGAGCGGCGACCTTTCTCAAACTGATTCGACACAGTTATTCAAGCTCATGCAAGAGCTTTGCCAGTCAGCCGTTTGACATCAGCAAACTGTATGACGGAATCGAGCAGCTTGCCATCAGGATGAATAACGCTGTTGTGGAGAATCAGGACTTCGAAACGCTGATCAAGCATTATGATAGAGAGGATTCGTTCTTCTACTGTGATCCGCCGTATTTCAGCAGTGAGTATGTATATGACTGCGGATTCACTTGGGAAGATCACGTCAGACTGCATGACGCGCTGGTAAACGCTAAAGGCAAATGGCTGTTATCATATAATGATTGTCCCGAAATCAGAGAGTTGTATAAGGAATATTCGTTCTATGATTTCAAGCGGGTACACAGCATGGTTCAGAAGTATGATCCCGGCAAGGAGTTTCCCGAACTCCTCATTGCCAATTATGATTTGAGCGAGAAAGCGCGAAACTTCTCGTGGCAGATCGATTTGTTTACACCCATAGAAGCAATTAAAGATATCGATACCATAATGAAGGAGAGTATGAGATACAATGCAAAAAGAATTTGCAAATTTTAACGATATGGCACTTGTGTGCATCCCCGTAGAAATCCTGTTGACCGCAAAGATCCCCGCCCATAATGTGGTGACTTTCTCTGCAAAGCAGGGCGTAATCGTTATTCAGGATTCCGGTATGACATCAGAAGAAATGGAACAGTGCGGCTGTAACGGCGTTTGCGAAGAATGCCGCAAGAAAACAGCAAGACAGAGAGGTGCAAAATAATGACAGTAAGAAAGTTTTTAGGCAGAGAAGGAAGAACAACCATCCCGTATCCCATCCGTGAAAGACTCGGTTGGGAAGAGGGCGACATCATTACCTTTACCGAGCTGGATGACGGCTCCGTGCTGATCACTCAGGAGATTCTTTGCGACGGCTGCGAAGATTTATATGATAATCCTAAGAACAACGAACCCGATGAAGCAGAAGAAGAACTCACGCTTCAGGAGGCGCTGGATGAACTCACCGATCAGGAGCAGAGAGAAGCTCTTATCTATCTGATTTCGAAGTGGGCGGCTATTCAGGCAGGAGCTTCGAGAAGATGAGGATAAAAATCTATCAGATGGAATCAAGCGATAGAACCTACGACAAGAAATTCTTTGGTATTCCCAAAGAGGGCGTGGATCCGTTGCTCTACAAAAATGTCTTCTACGGCGATGTAGAAGCGGAGAATCTCGATGATGTTTACAGCCTGTTCAATACAAGCCGACCGATGACGCATCAGGGACACAGCTTGTCAGTTTCGGATGTCGTTGAAGTCTGCAACGAGAATGAGGATTTGGTTACGCCCAACGGCTCCTACTTCGTTCAGGATATCGGCTTCAAGAAAATCGACTT
>JBGULZ010000121.1:0-6002 GCA_045116595.1 Ruminococcus sp.
TGACGCTGTTTACAACGGTAAGAACTGCATCTTCGAGGTAGAGGAAGACGGCTCAACAGTTAAGTTCCAGCTCGACCTCAGAAACTTCGACTTCAAGACAAAGCAGGGCGCTAAGATGACAATCACTGTTGAAGCTCCCGCACCTGTAACAGAGGGGATCATCGGTGACGTTAACGAAGACGGTGCTGTAGATACTCTTGACGCAATGCTTATCCAGCAGGTATCTGTAGGTAAGGTTCCCAACAGCATCTTCAACAACAAGCTTGCTGACGTTAACAACGATGGTATCATCAACATTCTCGACGCTTCTTGCGTACAGAGATATGCTGCAGGATACACCAAGAAGATCGGTGAAGCAGGCAAGAATTATGAGGACATCACTCCCGCTTCTGCTGATCCTCAGATCATGGATTGATCTTAACCGATTAGTCTATACTTAAACATTCAGCCTCCCCTTTTTGGGGAGGCTATTCTTTTTTGTCGCTTCGCGACAGTGAATAATGAATAGTGAATAGTGAATAAATAATAATTAATAATTGGGGTTGCGCTTGAATTAGTACGAGTTTTCCTTTTCCGTTGCATAATGTCGGATTTTGTGATAAAATAAACTCATAACTATCAACTAATAACTAAAAGGATGTGAGGGTATGATCATT
The DNA here is from genome assembly GCA_045116595.1 of Ruminococcus sp. Classification (GTDB taxonomy): domain Bacteria; phylum Bacillota; class Clostridia; order Oscillospirales; family Acutalibacteraceae; genus Ruminococcoides. The sequence goes on from JBGULZ010000121.1 coordinate 657, forward strand.
CACGATATTTCGCGCGATACCTTGACTACGCCTGTGTATGACGGCGATCCGAAGCCCGAGGTAGAGCACCTAAAGAGCATAGAGGATATGGACGATTACAACCTCAGCTTCATAAAAATGACTACGCACACCGGGACCCACATCGACGCTCCGCTTCACTTTTGCGAGGACGGCAGCCCCATTGACCAGCTTAGATTGAGCACCTTTTACGGCAAGTGCACGGTCATCACCGTTGAGGGGATCCTGACGGGCGAGGATATGGAGCGGCTTTTGCCGTACTGCAAGCGCAGGATATTGTTCAGGGGCAACGGCAAGACATATCTCTCTCACTCCGCCGCGATCGTACTTGCCGAGAGCCGCGTGATACTTGTCGGAACCGACGCGGATTCTATCGCCACCCCGTTCGACGAGGTCAGACCTCACCGCGAGCTCGCGAGAGCGGGCATCACCGTGATCGAAAACCTGAACCTTTCGGCGATCGAGGACGGGGAATATGAGCTTTGCGCCTTCCCGGTAAAGTTAGCCGGACTGGAGGCAGCGCCTTGCCGCGCGATTTTGTTTGAAATGGAAAAGGGACTTAACTGATGATAAAAATTGCTGTTTTTGACCTTGACGGCACGCTTGTCGATTCGCTGACCGACCTTGCGCTGAACGTCAACAAGGGTCTAAAAAAAGCCGGACTGCCCGTGCATCCGGTCGAGCGCTACAAGCGGTTTGTCGGCAACGGCAGAGAGACCTTGATAAAACGCGCGATGGGTGACTTTGCGGACGACGCTGAAAAAGCCAAAATAGTCCGCGACACCTTTGACGCCGAGTACAAAGTACACTGCAACGACAACACCGCCGCTTACCCCGGCTGCGATAAAATGCTCGATAAGCTGTCAGCCGCGGGGATCAAGACCGCGGTATTGTCAAACAAGCCCGACGAATTCGTTGACAAAATACTGAAAAAGCTGTACCCCAACCACAGCTTTACCGAGGCTTGGGGACAAAAGCCGCAGTACAGGTGCAAGCCCGACAAAGAGGCGCTGCACGCAATGCTTTCTATATATAGTATAGAACCCGCCGAATGCGTGTACATCGGCGACAGCGACGTAGACGTCTTTACCGCCCAAAACGCGGGCGTGAAATTAGCCGGCGTATCGTGGGGATTTCGTGGAAAAGAAGAGCTTATCTCCGCCGGAGCGCCGTTCGTCGCGGACGACGCCGACGAGCTGACAGAGTATATTTTGAGCCTATGAACAAGATAAATTACCAAAAAGAACTGGATAAGGTGATCGCGCAAAATCAGCGCGAGGGCAAAACGCCGAGGCTGTTGCTCCACGTCTGCTGCGCGCCGTGCTCGAGCTATTGCCTTGAATATCTCTCGCAATATTTTGAGATCACGGTCTATTACTATAATCCGAATATTTCTATAAAAGAAGAATACGAGCACCGCTTGAACGAAGAAAAACGCCTTGTGTCGCAAATGCCGTTCAAAAATCCCGTCACGGTTATCGAGGGAGCATACGAGCCGCGGGAGTTTTTTGACGCGGTAAAAGGGCTTGAAAACGAGCCCGAGGGCGGCAAGCGCTGCGAAAAATGCTTTGAGCTCCGGCTTAGCTCCGCCGCGAAACTGGCGGCTGACAGGGGTTTTGATTATTTTACGACCACGCTGACGATCAGCCCGCTCAAAAACGCGGAGCTGCTCAACACAATCGGCGCGCGTGAGGCGGAGCGTTACGGCGTCAGCTGGCTATACAGCGACTTCAAAAAGCGCGAGGGCTACAAGCGCTCGATAGAGCTTTCGCGCGAATACGATCTATACAGGCAAAACTACTGCGGATGCGTATTTTCGTCACGGCGGTGACACCGCAATTCGAGACGGATAAGTCGGTGCTTTATGAAAAATCGGATGCCCGGATCCATACTACATTTATCAGAGAAGTTGACAACAGTTTTTTTACTGTGTTGCCACAACATATTGTGTTTTGATTTTAAGCACATCAAGATATTCTATTCCAATAATGTCACTTGATAATAAAAAAATGTAACAAATATTATTTTATATCAGAAAAATAATAAGGCGTACAGCCCCGAAGCCCTGATTCTTTCTCGGTTTCGGGGCTGTGTTAAATTTTTAACTATTAGTTACAAGCTATCAACATAGTGTGTTTAATTCTTTAAGAGAATACTATATATTGTGTTTTCGTGCAAATTAACTATTGCATTTTCCCATATGTTGTTGTATAATATATCACGCACGGTTAAATACAGATCGAAAAAATGAAATTAACATTGAAATTAACATATAAGACGAAGGGAAGGACAAATATGAAAATCATCAAGCGTAACGGCTCGGAAGAAGATTTTAACATTGAAAAAATCATAAACGCCGTAAGAAAAGCAAACAACTCCTCAGACTCACCGTTTTTGACCGAGGAGCAGATCCTTGACATCTCCGACTACGTCGAATACAAGTGCAACAAGATGAACCGCGCTGTATCGGTCGAGGAGATCCAGGATATGGTAGAGGATCAGCTTATGGCAAAGGGCGCGTTTGAGCTCGCCAGAAGATATGTAAGATACCGCTACAACCGCTCGCTGGTTCGTAAGGCGAACACTACTGATAACCGTATCCTCTCGCTTATCGAGTGCAACAACGAGGAGGTAAAGCAGGAGAACTCAAACAAAAACCCCACCGTCAACAGCGTTCAGCGTGACTATATGGCGGGTGAGGTAAGCCGCGACCTCACAAAGAGGATGCTGCTCGCTCCCGACATCGTAGAGGCTGACAAGCAGGGCATAATCCACTTCCACGATTCCGACTATTTTGCTCAGCATATGCACAACTGCGACCTCGTAAACCTCGAGGATATGCTCCAGAACGGAACCGTTATCAGCGACACTCTTATCGAAAAGCCCCACAGCTTCTCGACCGCCTGCAACATCGCTACCCAGATCATTGCTCAGGTCGCCAGCAACCAGTACGGCGGACAGAGCATCAGCCTTACCCACCTCGCTCCGTTTGTTCAGATCTCAAGGGAGAAGATCCGCCGCGAGACCCGCGCCGAGATCGAAGAGATGGGCGTTGAGGTATCTGAGGAGAAGTTCAACGATATCGTTGAAAAGCGACTCCGCAACGAGGTCAACAAGGGCGTTCAGACCATTCAGTATCAGGTGGTTACTTTGCTTACAACAAACGGCCAGGCTCCGTTTGTAACCGTATATATGTACCTTAACGAGGCTAAGGACGAGCAGGAAAAGGCAGACCTTGCCATGATCATCGAGGAGACCTTAAAGCAGCGCTACCGCGGCGTTAAGAACGAAAAGGGCGTTTGGATAACTCCCGCGTTCCCCAAGCTCATCTATGTGCTTGAGGAGGACAACGTCACCGAGGACGGAAAATATTGGTACCTCACAGAGCTCGCGGCAAAGTGCACCGCAAAGCGTATGGTTCCCGACTATATCTCGGAGAAGGTAATGCTCGAGCTCAAGGGCGACGTTTACACCTGTATGGGCTGCCGTTCGTTCCTCACACCCGACCGCTTTACAGACGCGGGCGTGGGCAATATCGCCAACGCAGGCAACTATGTTGAGGGTCAGCACAAGTACTACGGCCGCTTCAACCAGGGCGTTGTCACCGTAAACCTCGTAGATATCGGACTTTCCGCTAACCGCGATATGACAAAATTCTGGAGCATTTTCGACGAGCGTATGGAGCTCTGTCACCGCGCGCTCCAGGCACGTCACGAAAGATTAAAGGGCACACTGTCGGACGCCGCTCCCATCCTTTGGCAGTACGGCGCGCTTGCCCGTCTTGAAAAGGGCGAGACTATCGACAAGCTCCTCTACGGCGGATATTCCACTATCTCGCTCGGCTACGCGGGACTTTGGGAGTGCGTTTACAGCCTTATCGGCAAAAAGCTCACCGAGCCAGAGGGCAGAGATTTAGGCCTTGAAATTATGAAGAAGCTCAACGAGGCTTGCGCTAAGTGGAAGGCTGCCGAGAACATCGACTACAGCATCTACGGCACACCGCTCGAGAGCACAACATATAAGTTCGCCAAGTGCCTGCAAAAGCGCTTCGGCATCATCAAGGGCGTTACCGACCGCAACTATATCACAAACAGCTACCACGTTCACGTTACCGAGGACATCAGCGCATTTGATAAGCTCAAGCTCGAGAGCGAGTTCCAGGCTCTCTCGCCGGGCGGCGCGATCAGCTATGTTGAGGTTCCCAATATGCAGGATAACCTCCCGGCTGTGCTCCAGGTAATGAGATTCATCTACGACAACATTATGTACGCCGAGCTCAACACCAAGAGCGATTACTGCCAGGTTTGCGGCTTTGACGGCGAGATCGGTATCGTAGAGGAAGAGGGCAAGCTGCTTTGGGAGTGCCCCAACTGCGGCAACCGCGATCAGGATAAGATGAACGTAGCAAGAAGGACCTGCGGCTACATTGGCACGCAGTTCTGGAATCAGGGACGTACCCAGGAGATCCAGGAGAGGGTGCTTCACCTGTAATGAATTACGCGGAAATAAAGAATTTCGATATAGCAAACGGCGAGGGCGTAAGGGTCTCGCTGTTTGTTTCGGGCTGCACCCACCACTGCAAAAACTGCTTTAATAAAGAGACGTGGGATTTTAACTACGGCGAGCCCTTTACCGAGGAAGTCGAGGACAAGATAATCGAGGAGCTAAAGCCCGGTTATATAAACGGACTGACTCTGCTCGGCGGCGAACCGTTTGAGCCCGCCAATCAACAGGGGCTCATAAACCTGTTAAGGCGGGTAAAAAAGGAGCTTCCCGAAAAAAACATCTGGTGCTACACGGGCTACCTTTTCGATAAGGATTTGCTCAGCCCGTCGCGCGCAAGGTGCGAATACACCGACGAAATGCTAAGCTACATCGACGTCCTCGTCGACGGCGAATTCGTTCAGGAGCTGTACAGCATAATGCTCCAGTTCCGCGGCTCGTCAAACCAGAGGATAATCGACGTAAAAAAATCCCTCAAAGAGGGAAAGGTAGTAGACTACACGCCCAAAAGCGGAAGAATGTAGTTTTAATTTAGTGTTTAGTGTTTAGAGTTTAGAGTTTAATGAAGCTGCTGACGGAAACGTTGGCAGCTTTGTTTTAGTTATGAGTTAAGAGTCTATTTAAAGCCTCCCCCAACACTTGTTTTGGGGGAGGTGGCATTTCACTTGTGAAATGACGGAGGGGGCGGCGTATAAGTCAGCACAAGGTATGATTTGCAACGGAAAACGAGGCACAAACAAAAAGCCTCCCCTGACACGCGAAGCGTTTTAGGAAATTCCCCTGTTAGGGGAAATGTCGTCAACTTAAGGTTTTTCGTAGGGGCGG
>JBGULZ010000122.1:0-6160 GCA_045116595.1 Ruminococcus sp.
ATGGCATACGCCAAAAACATTCTAAGGCAGCTTGATGAACTTGAAACGATGTATAAGTCGGAATTGCCCGCAAAACAAACTTTTTCCGTTTCTGTTCCCCGGGCAAGCTATATTGCAGACGCGTTTGCCAGATTTTCCAACTGTATAGACAAAGGCTCTGCAGAGATATATTATCAGGAAACCAACTCCAGCAGCGCTATTAAAAATATACTGGAGCACAACTATAATCTGGGGATCATCCGTTACGCAGCCCATTTTGATAATTATTTTAAGACGTTGCTTGATGAAAAGGGCTTGAAGTATGAATTGGTAGCGGAATTCCAATATGTGTTGGTGATGAACGCAAAGCATCCGCTTGCTCAAAAAGAGGAAGTGCACTATCAGGATTTAGAGCCGTATATAGAGATTTCACACGCAGACCCTTATGTTCCCTCTTTGCCCGCGGCAACCGTGCTGAAGGATGAGCATACCGTAAACTGTTCCCGCAATATTTATGTTTTTGAGCGCGGCGGTCAGTTCCATCTGCTCTCCCGGAATCCCGAAACGTTTATGTGGGTCTCTCCTTTGCCCGACGATATTATTTCGGGCTTTGGCTTGGTACAAAAGGTCTGTCCCGATAATCACAAGCTCTACCGGGATATGCTGATATGCCGCAAGGATTACAGCTTCAGCAAGCTCGACCGTGAATTTATGACCGAGCTGTACAACTCCAAACAAAAATATATGTAATAAAGGCAGAGTTATTGCCTGTATAAAAGCAGCAGCCGACCCCGAAAGGGAAGGGCTGCCGCTTATTTTTTTGCCGTTTTTTCTATTCGAGATATGATATATCGATAAGTATATTACTGATATATCTTTTTGGTAATTCCCATATGTCGAAAATACTGTTAAGATAAGAGTAAGCAAACAGGAGGTGAAGTTTTTGCAGTCCGCAATTTCAAGAGCAACGCTCGGCCGGCTTCCGGCTTATCTGCATTATTTGGAAAACGTAACAAGCGAGCATATTTCGGCGCCGGCGATCGCAAAAGCGCTCGACTTGGGCGAGGTTTTGGTGCGCAAGGATCTGAGCCTTGTGTGCGGAAAAGGAAAGCCCAAAACAGGCTATGACACCGACGCGCTTACGGCTTCGCTTAAAGCCGCGCTGGGCGTCAACAAAGTTACGCCGGCTATTTTAGTCGGAGCGGGCAAGCTCGGAACTGCTTTGATGGATTACAGCGGCTTCCGTGATTACGGGATGGAGATCATAGCAGCATTTGACAAAGACGAAGAAAAAATCCGCAACGTGTCCGGTAAGCCCGTTTATTCCATGGAACAGCTGCGGAGGTTTTGTCAGATGCACGACGTCAAAATCGGCATTATCACCGTTCCTGCCAACGCGGCGCAATCGGTCTGCGATCAGCTGACAGCAAGCGGAATTGAAGCGATATGGAATTTTTCGCCTGTTACGCTCAAGGTCCCGCAGGGCATAGCGCTGCAAAACGAAAACTTAGCATTATCCTTAGCACATCTGCACAGTATGCAAATCGATTAAATCAGGAGGAGAACAATGGAAACAAACAAGAAAAATTATGAGATCGTTGACGGCGTAGAAAAACTGGAAGCCGCGCTCGGCAGAGCCAGAGCGGCGCAGAAAATCTTTGCCACCTACACACAGGAACAGGTTGACGCTATCTTTTTAGCGGCTGCTACCGCGGCAAACCAGGCAAGGATCCCTCTCGCGCAAATGGCAGTGGAAGAAACCGGTATGGGTATCGTAGAGGATAAGGTCATCAAAAACCACTATGCCAGCGAATATATCTACAATCAGTACCGCGACGTCAAGACCTGCGGCGTGATAGAGGAAGACAAGGCATTCGGCACTAAGAAGATTGCCGAGCCTATCGGCGTTGTAGGTGCAGTCATTCCTACGACCAACCCCACTTCTACCGCTATTTTTAAGGCTTTGATCTGTCTTAAAACCAGAAACGCTATCATCATCAGCCCGCATCCCCGCGCAAAGAAAAGCACTATAGAAGCCGCAAAGGTCGTTTTGGAAGCGGCAGTTGCAGCCGGCGCTCCGGAAAACATCATCGCGTGGATCGACGTTCCCTCGCTTGAAATGACCAATCTGGTTATGCAGGAGGCAGATATCATCCTTGCAACAGGCGGCCCCGGTATGGTAAAGGCAGCGTACTCCAGCGGTAAGCCCGCTCTCGGTGTAGGCGCCGGCAACACACCTGCTATTATTGACGATACCGCCGACGTCACCCTGGCTGTTAACTCTATCATTCACTCTAAAACCTTTGACAACGGTATGATCTGCGCCTCCGAGCAGTCAACTATCGTACTCGACAGCATTTACGACGCGGTAAAACAGGAATTTGCGGCGCGCGGATGTTATTTCCTTAAGGACGACGAATTGGATAAGGTCCGCAAAACCATTATTATCAACGGCGCGCTCAACGCGAAGATTGTTGGACAAAAGGCGGCTAAGATCGCCGAGCTGTCGGGCGTAAAGATTCCCGAAGGCACTAAGATCTTGATCGGCGAGGTAGAATCCGTTGATCTCAGCGAGGAATTCGCTCACGAAAAACTAAGCCCTGTTCTTGCTATGTACCGCGCAAAGGACATTCAGGACGCTTTCGGCAAGGCAGAGCAGCTTGTCGCTGACGGCGGCTACGGCCATACATCTTCAATTTATCTTGACGCTGTCAACGCGACCGATAAGCTCGATGAATTTGCGGCGCGTATGAAAACCTGCCGTATTTTGGTAAACACTCCGTCTTCTCAGGGCGGTATCGGCGACCTCTATAACTTTAAGCTTGCGCCTTCGCTCACCCTCGGCTGCGGCTCATGGGGCGGAAACTCCGTCAGCGAAAATGTAGGCGTAAAGCACTTGATCAACATAAAAACAGTTGCCGAAAGGAGAGAAAATATGCTTTGGTTCAGAGCGCCCGAAAAAATATATATCAAGCAGGGCTGTATGCCTGTTGCTCTTGATGAACTTAAAAATGTTATGCATAAGAAGCGCGTGTTCCTTGTAACCGACAGCTTCCTTTATAAGAACGGATATACAAAGCCCATCACCGATAAGCTCAACGAGCTGGGTATCCAGTACACCGCTTTTGCGGATGTTGAGCCCGATCCGACCCTCGCCTGCGCTATCAAGGGCGCGGAGCAGATGAAATCCTTTGAGCCCGATACCATCATCGCTCTCGGCGGCGGCTCAGCAATGGACGCAGCGAAAATCATGTGGGTTCTCTATGAGCATCCCGAAGCAAACTTTACGGATATGGCAATGCGCTTTTCTGATATCCGCAAGAGGATCTACACCTTCCCGAAGATGGGCGAAAAGGCTTACTTTATCGCTATTTCGACCTCTGCCGGCACAGGCTCCGAGGTAACCCCGTTCGCGGTTATCACCGACGAAAAGACCGGAGTCAAGTATCCGCTCGCGGATTACGAGCTGCTGCCGAATATGGCGATCATCGACACAGATTTCCATATGACCGCTCCCAAGGGTCTTACCGCCGCTTCCGGTATTGACGCCGTCACCCACGCGCTTGAGGCTTACGCTTCTATGATGGCGACAGATTATACCGACGGATTGGCACTCAGAGCCTTAAAGATGATATTTGAATATTTGCCCAGGGCATACGACAACGGTCTTAACGACCCCGAAGCCAGAGAGAAAATGGCGAACGCCGCCACAATGGCGGGTATGGCTTTTGCCAACGCCTTCCTCGGCGTATGCCACTCCATGGCGCATAAGCTCGGCGCTTTCCATCACCTGCCTCACGGCGTAGCAAACGCCTTGATGATCGACGAGGTACTTCGCTTCAACGCGGCGGAAGTTCCCGCAAAGATGGGTACGTTCCCGCAGTACGATCATCCGCATACCCTCGCGCGCTATGCAGAGGTTGCCGATTATCTCGGCGTAAAGGGTAAGAACGACAGCGAAAAGCTTGAAAATCTTATTGAGAAAATCGACGAGCTCAAGGCAAAGGTCGGCATCAAGTCCACCATTCAGGAATACGTTCCCGACGAGCAGGATTTCCTTGACAGACTGGACGATATGACCGTACAGGCGTTTGACGATCAGTGCACGGGAGCTAACCCCCGTTATCCGCTGATGAGCGAGATCAAGCAGATGTATCTTAACGCTTATTACGGCAAGACCTTTGAAGAAACAAAAACACCGGACATCAGACAGCTCGGCGGCAAGTTGGATAAGAACGACATCAAGCAGTCGTTCCGCAGAGCAAAAAACGGTATTCATAAAAATCTGTAAGGGAGGAACATAATATGACGCTGGATAGAGTGATCGCGGTAAGAACCGCCAAAACCGTCTACCGTGACGGCGACCTTTGCATAAAGGTATTTAACGAAGAATTTTCAAAAGCCGATGTGCTTAACGAAGCGCTGAATCAGGCGCGTATCGAAGAGATCGGGCTGAATATCCCCAAAATCCACGAGGTAACAAAAATCGACGGAAAATGGGCGATCGTGTCCGATTTTATCAGCGGAAAAACTCTGCAGCAGCTGATGGACGAGGATCCCGATAAAAAGGATGAGTACCTTGATATGTTTGTTGATCTGCAGCTTGAGGTCCTCAGCAAGACCTGCCCTCTGCTCAATAAGCTAAAGGATAAAATGAACCGCAAAATCAGCTTGGCGGAGCTGGACGCTACCACACGCTATGACCTTCACACAAGACTGAACGGTATGCCTAAGCACAACAAGGTATGCCACGGCGACTTTAACCCATCCAACATCATCATTGCCGAGGACGGCACGCCCTACATCATCGACTGGTCGCACGCGACCCAGGGCAACGGCGCCGCCGACGCGGCAAGAACTTATTTGCTGTTCTGGCTCAAGGGCGATATCGAAACAGCAAAGAAATATCTTGAGATGTTCTGCGAAAAGAGCGACACCGCCAAGCAGTATGTCCAGAAATGGATGCCGATCGTAGCTGCGTCGCAGTCCGTAAAGGGCAACGAACAGGAGCGCGAGTTCCTGCTCAGCTGGGTAAATGTTGTCGAGTACGAATAAGGAGGAGAGCAATATGAAAGTAACCGTATGTATCGGCTCATCCTGCCACGTCAAGAGCTCGCGCCAGGTGGTAGAGCAGCTGCAGTACCTTATCGCGCAGAACGATCTCAGCGACAAGGTTGAACTGGGCGGCACCTTCTGTATGGGGCAGTGCCAAAAGGGCGTTTGCGTTACCGTTGACGATAACTTCCATTCGGTAACTCCCGAAAACGTCAGCGAATTCTTTGAAACAAACATAAAGGCAATGGTATAAAATGAACATACAGATATGCGTTGGCTCGTCGTGCCACCTCAAGGGCTCGGAACAGATCGTAGGTTTGTTCCAAAAGGCTGTTGAGGAACATAATCTGGGGGATAAAATCACTCTTGCGGGCAGCTTCTGTATCGGACGCTGCAACCACGAGGGCGTTACCGTTCAGATAGACGACGAGATCATCACGGGCGTTACACCCGAAACCTTTGAAAACTTTTTTGAAACCGAAATCTTACAAAAACTCTATTGAAAGTGAGCGTAAAGATGTCGAACTGTTTGACATTAAAAAAATCAAATTGCAAAAACTGTTATAAATGCATCCGCCACTGTCCGGTAAAGTCCATACGCTTTTCCGGAAATCAGGCGCATATTATCGGAAACGAGTGCATCCTTTGCGGTCACTGCTTTGTGGTGTGTCCCCAAAACGCCAAGCAAATCGTCGATGATACCGAAAAAGTACGCGTTCTGCTTCAAAGCGGAGATCCCGTGGTAGTCAGCCTTGCGCCGTCCTTTATCGCCAATTATACCGGTATAGGTATCGAATCAATGCGCGCCGCTCTTAAAAAGCTCGGCTTTTACGACGTTGAAGAAACCGCTCTGGGCGCGACGATAGTCAAGCGCGAATACGACCGCATTTTACAGGATGAGGACAGGGATATAGTGATTTCTTCCTGCTGTCATTCCGTGAATTTGCTGATCCAAAAATATTTCCCGAGCTGTTTGCCGTATCTCGCCGACGTTTTGTCACCGATGCAGGCGCACTGCAAGGAAATCAAGACGCGTATCCCCAACGCTAAAACCGTGTTTATCGGTCCCTGCGTTGCAAAAAAAGACGAAGCGGAATATTACGAGGGCATTGTTGACGCCACGTTG
>JBGULZ010000123.1:0-3755 GCA_045116595.1 Ruminococcus sp.
TTGCACCCGTTTTCCGTTACATTTAAAGGCTCCCCTGACGCACGATAGTGCTTTAGGGGAGCTGTCGCGTATGCGACTGAGGGGTTCCACCCTATTGTTCATACTACGTTTTCCGTTACAATATCATAACTCGCGCTGACGGAAAGTAAGACCCCTCCGTCAGCAGAGCTGACACCTCCCCTAAAGTGCTGTCGCACGTCAGGGGAGGCTTTTTATTTACCAATAGTTAGTAAAATTAGGGGCGTTGGGGGTCAAAAGGGCGTGTTTTTCAATTCCATATTTATAACTTTTATCTTTATCTATATATTACTATCAATTTTAAAATGTTGCATAGAAGTTTAAAAACATCCACTTTTCGCCCCCAGCACTGCTAAAAACGCTTAAGAACCGCATAGATAAGCCATTTTTTCGGGGGCAAGTTTGGGGGCGGAATTATGATTTTTCAACCCCCAACTCACCCTTAATTACTATATTCCTCATTCAGCGTATCATAGCCATATACTCGCTTATACTCCTTTTTTGCCTCTGATGTAAGTGAATAGAATTTATAATAATCGTATCCGTTTATTCTTTTGGTAAAGTCATCAATACCATTCCCCGTATACCTCGCCAGAATTTCCTTGAACTCGCGTGATGATTTGGCGTAGCCGTTGTTGTTCTCGCTGCACCATTCCTTGTAGACCTTGTATATCCTTCCGACCGTCGCGTTGTCGCGGATCTTGTCTCCCTCGCGCTTGCGCATACATTCGTTGAAAAAGCTGATGACCGTGTTGTTTTTGGCGATGTAGCTTTTGCGCGCGGACGTTACTGCCTCGGGCTCGTCAAAGACCCAGCCGTTTTTGATGACCTTCAAAAACGCCATTACCGCCTTGTGGATTATCCCCTCGCGCTCGGCGTACATTTGGTCGCAGAGCGTTCTGTCCTGCCTGTCCTTTGGGATGACGTTTTTGCAGTCGACTACCATAATGCGGTCGTAGACCCACTCGCCGTCGTCGCCGCCGAACTTGGGCAGGCGGTTCATACAAAACCACAGCAGTCCGCCGTAGGTGTACTCAAACCCCTGCTGACCCTTAAACTCAGCAAAGAGCGAATCGCCGCCGGTTATCTTCTTGAACGCCTTTAGCTCGGTGACGCTCATAAAGCTCATATCGGACGAACCAGCGAGGCGCTTGCCGTAGATCGCGCCGGTGCCGAACCGCGACTCGATCTCGCGAAGGTCGATGCCGATAAAGTTTCCCCTGCCGAGGATACGCTCTACAAGGCTCTTTAGCTGAGACTTGCCCGTGTCGCCGTCGCCCGTCAAAAACAGCGCCTTTTTCATCCGGTAGCCCTTGACGTTGGAAAAGCACGCGCCCATATATTGCAGCAGCAGGTTCTTAACGCCCTCGTCGCCGTTTGTCAGCGTGTCGAGATAGCTGTCAAAAACAGGCGTAGGCTTTGGGTCATCGCTCCAATTGCAGGGAATCTGTATGGTCGAATACACCTCGGGAAAGTGCGGAGTCAAAAATGTTGTGTACTTTGTAAGCGAGAGCAAGCCGTTCTCGAAGTTTATCACAAGCTCGTTGCTGTTTAGCTTGTCCTCGGATATGTAATCCGTGTCGGTGATGATGTTCTGAAACACCTCGTTTATCTGCTTCATCCTGACAAGCTCAAGGTCGTAATCCTCGACAAAGCTCTTGATATAGCCCTTGAACATCTCGTCGGAGCAGAGCTTGTACACGCCGTTTTCATAGACGTACTTTTGCAGGCTTTGCCGCGCGTTGTCGCGGACTAAAATGTAGTCAAGATTCTCCCTGACATAAGCGGCAAGGAGCGGAACATTGACGGTTTCTTTGTTTGATTTTTTGTTTGTTTCAATAAAATATGGCTTTGGAATAAATAAAACCTCCTTCCACTAATAGTTCCAAAACCCATTTAAATTGCATATAAATGTGCAATTTTTAAAATATTAATTTTTAAAAAGCAGGAATTGATTATGTTTTGAGCAATTTGGTATTGTTGCAAATGATGGATAATAATTTAAAGGCTCCCCTGACGCACGACAGTGCTTTAGGGGAGCTGTCGCGTATGCGACTGAGGGGTTCTACCCTATTGTTCATACTACGCTTTCCATTACATATCATACCTTGCGCTGTCGGAAAGTAAGACCCCTCCGTCAGCAGAGCTGACACCTCCCCTAAAACGCTCCGCGTGTCAGGGGAGGCTTTAAATGAAAATAAAACGGGGGCTTCCCCGTCGCCACGACAAAAAGTCGTTCAACCATACTTTGATGTCCTATCCGGTCTTTCTGCGTGAACAATCGTTCAGTTCTCGCGGGCGGACACACGGGTCCGCCCCTACGAATGTGACGGAAACCTCGCGCTATCGGAAGCGTAGCCCCCTCCGTCAGCAGAGCTGACACCTCCCCCGTAACAAGTGACGGGGGAGGCTTTAAATGAAAATGAAAAGTTTTGACCCGCCGTTGCAGAAGCGTTGCCGATAACACCAACCTTTCCAAAGGCGGACTGCCCGCGGGGGCTTCCCCGCCGCCACGACAAAAAGGCTGCCCGTAACGGACAGCCTTTGATCATTGAATAATATTAAATTACTCGTTAACAGCGATAACTGCGCCTGAACCTACAGTTCTGCCGCCCTCACGGATAGCAAAACGGAGACCAACTTCGATAGCGATAGGAGTGATAAGCTCAACATCCATCTCTACGTTATCGCCGGGCATGCACATCTCTACACCGTCGGGAAGAGAGATCGTGCCTGTAACGTCAGTTGTTCTGAAATAGAACTGGGGACGATAGTTGTTAAAGAAAGGTGTATGACGGCCACCCTCGTCCTTTGTCAGTACGTAAACCTGACCGCGGAACTTTGTGTGGGGGTGAATTGTGCCGGGCTTTGCAAGAACCTGACCTCTCTGGATCTCAGTTCTCTGAACACCACGGAGAAGAACACCTACGTTGTCGCCTGCCTCAGCATAGTCAAGAGTCTTTCTGAACATCTCAAGACCTGTAACAACAACTTTTCTCTTCTCGTCTGTAAGACCTACGATCTCAACTTCCTCAGAAGTCTTGATCTGGCCTCTCTCTACTCTACCTGTAGCAACTGTACCACGGCCTGTGATTGTGAATACGTCCTCAACAGGCATAAGGAAGGGAAGGTCAGCCTTACGGTCGGGTGTGGGGATAAACTCATCAACAGCGTCCATAAGCTCGTGGATGCAAGCGTACTCGGGAGCGTTTGTGTCCTTAGAGTCGCTCATAAGAGCTACATAAGCAGAACCCTTGATGATGGGTGTGTCGTCGCCGGGGAACTCATACTCGTTGAGGAGGTCACGGATCTCCATCTCTACGAGCTCGAGGAGCTCCTCATCGTCAACCTGGTCAGTCTTGTTCATAAATACTACGATGTAGGGAACGCCAACCTGACGTGAAAGCAGGATGTGCTCTCTTGTCTGAGGCATAGGACCGTCAGCAGCTGATACAACGAGGATAGCGCCGTCCATCTGAGCAGCACCTGTGATCATATTCTTAACGTAGTCAGCATGGCCGGGGCAGTCAACGTGAGCGTAGTGACGCTTGTCTGTCTCGTACTCAACGTGAGCTGTGTTGATTGTGATACCACGCTCTCTCTCTTCGGGAGCCTTATCGATGTTAGCGTAATCAACGAAGTCAGCGTCGCCCTCGAGGTTAAGAACCTTTGTGATAGCAGCTGTGAGTGTTGTCTTACCGTGGTCAACGTGGCCGATTGTACCAATGTTAACGTGC
>JBGULZ010000124.1:0-4800 GCA_045116595.1 Ruminococcus sp.
CGCCCGCGGTCAGCACGATCGCGTCCTTTTTGACCGGGATATACGCGCTTATCCGCGCCGGAGCTACGATGAAGTCGCAGCTTTTGAGCTCCTTTGCGCTTTTGGTGATGACAGCCGCCGCGCCGAGCTGAGCGAGCGCGAGCCTTCGAACCCTGTCATACGGCAGAAAATCATATGTCACCGCTACGGGCGAGCGGCAGAGCCTGAGCGCTTCAAGCAGAAAATCCGCCGCGACCGCCCCGGGGTCGTAAATGCCGAGCCGCAGCTCCGTAGGATCGGAGATATTTCTGAGTATCTCGAGCGCCATATTGACGCACAGCCGCTCTGAAAAGCTGTTGTCGCAAAAACGGGTGATACCGCCGGGCAGCCTTGCGCCCTCGTCAGCGAGGACGACCGCGTCCTTCCCGAGGAATTTATACAGCTTTTTGGGCTTGATTTTACCGCTGCGGCTTATGTAAGTTATCCGCCTGAGCTCGAACCGCCCCGACCGCAAAAGCTCCTCATACACGCTGTCTCCGCGTATTTTGTTTATGAAATGTAAAAGCCCGTTTTTGTATTCGGGCGTGATAATGTTAAGTGAAGTAAGCAAAAAAATCCCTCCGCATAACTATAATATGCGGAAGGGAAAAGAATAATTATTTAGAAAACAAGTCGCTGTGTGTTATGAGTTTATTTAAAGCCTCCCCCAACACTTGTTTTGGGAAATTCCCCTGTTAGGGGAATTGGGCGAAGCCCAAAAGGGTTGCC
The DNA here is from genome assembly GCA_045116595.1 of Ruminococcus sp. Classification (GTDB taxonomy): domain Bacteria; phylum Bacillota; class Clostridia; order Oscillospirales; family Acutalibacteraceae; genus Ruminococcoides. The sequence goes on from JBGULZ010000124.1 coordinate 748, forward strand.
GTTTTCGCCAGAAAAAGGTGGCGCGACACTTTAGTGTCGTGACGGAGGGGGCGACATATGAAATAGCGCAAGTTATGATATTGCAACGGAACACGTGGTATAAACACCTGCTCCGCCCCCTCAGTCGCATACGCGACAGCTCCCCCGTAGCTTGCGCGACGGGGGAGCCTTTAAATGTTGTCTATTAATAAATATTTACTGTTCACGGCGAAGCCTCTTAACTTTTGCGACAGCAAAATCTTAACTTGCACAAAGTGCGATCTTAACTCTTCGTAAACTGGCTGTTGTACAATTCAAAATAAAAGCCCTTTTTGTTAAGCAGCTCATTATGCGTGCCCTGTTCAACGATATTCCCGTCGCGCATAACGAGGATAACGTCGCTCTCCTTGATCGTCGAGAGGCGATGGGCGACAACAAAGCTTGTCCTGCCGCGCATCATCTTGGCAAAAGCCTTTTGAACGCGGATCTCGGTGAGCGTGTCGATGGATGAAGTCGCCTCGTCCAGAATAAGCACGCCCGGGTCGGTCAGCATTGCGCGCGCTATGCAGAGCAGCTGGCGTTGACCGAGGCTGAGGTTGCTTCCTTCCTCGCCGATGACCGTGTCATAACCCTGCGGCATACGGCGGATAAAGCTGTGCGCGTGGGCTGATTTCGCGGCATTTATTACCTGCTCATCGGTCGCGTCCGGTGCGCCGTAGCGCAGGTTTTCCATAATAGTGCCGTTAAAAAGCCAGCTCTCCTGAAGCACCATTCCAAAGCATTTTCTCAGCTCGTCGCGCTTCATTCCGGCTATATCGACGCCGTCGAGGAAGATGTGACCGCTGTCCACCTCGTAGAACCGCATAAGCAGGTTGATGAGCGTTGTCTTTCCGCAGCCCGTGGGGCCTACGATAGCGACGTGGCTGCCGCTTTTTACGTCGAGCGAAAAGTTTTTGATCAGCGGCTTGTCCGGCGAATAAGAAAAGCTGATATTTTTAATTTTCACCTCGCCCCTGCAGGGCTTGGGAGCTGAGCCTGACTCGCTGTCGTCCGGCTCGTTTTCGGCGTCGAGCACCTCAAACACCCTGTCTGACGCGGCAAAGGCGGTTTGCAGCTGAGTCAGCACGCCCGTGACCTCGTTAAAGGGCTTTGTGTACTGGTTGGCGTAGGTGAGAAATGCCGACAGCTGACCGACCGTCAGCACTCCCGATATCGCCGAGATCGCGCCGAAGATACCCACGGCGGCGTAGACCATAGCGTTGACGAACCTCGTGCTCGGGTTGGCTAAAGCTCCGGCAAACTGCGCCTTGAAGCCCACGGTGAACAGCCTTTGATTGAGCTTGTCAAACTCCCCGGCAGCCTCGTCCTCGTAGCTGAACGCCTTTACAAGCTGTTGGTTGCCGACGTGCTCGTTGACGTAGGCGGAGATATCGCCGTTTAGCAGCTGCTGCTCGGTGAACCGCCTGTGCATAAGCTTGCCGATGAACGCCGCTACAAACAGCGACAGGGGAGTGAGCACAACGACCGCGAGGGCGATCAAGGGGTTTATCATAAGCATAAAAATCAGCGTTCCGATGATGGTGACAACGCCCGAAAACAGCTGAATAAATATCTGAGTAAGTCCGTCGCCAACCGCGTCGATGTCGTTGATAACGCGGCTGATAAGGTCGCCGTGCGGGTGCGAGTCGATGTAGGAGAGGGGAACGGAGTTGATTTTTCTGAAAACGTCGCGGCGCATATCCCTGACCGCGCGGTAGCTGATCAGGTTGATAAGCCAGTTCATAAGCCACCGGAACACGCTCACGCCGACAAGTGCGATCGCAATGAGCGCGATGATTTGTAAGACCGCCTCAAAGTACACCTGACCCTCGGCTATGATGTTGTCTATCGCCCTGCCGACGAGCACGGGGATGAGCAGCGTTAGCGATACGCTCAAAACCGCGAACAGCAGCGCGAGCAAAAGCAGTCCGTAATACGGGCGGATGCGTTTTATCACTCTTATAAAGGAAGCGGCGTTTTTCATAACGACACCTCCTCGTTATTCATTTGGGACTTGCAGATTTCTTTATATACCTCGCAGCTTTCAAACAATTCATCGTGAGTTCCCGCTCCCGCGAGCTCGCCGTCGCTTAGCACCAGTATAAGGTCGGCGTTTTTGATGGTCGAGCAACGCTGGGTGACGATGATGACCGTGGACTCACCCTTGCGCTTAGCGAGAGCCTTGCGCAGAGCGGCGTCGGTCGCGAAGTCGAGAGCCGAAAAGCTGTCGTCCAAAATCAGCAGCTCAGGGTCGCCGACGATAGCCCTCGCGATACAAAGCCTTTGCCGCTGACCGCCCGAAAAGTTCCTGCCGCCCTGCTCAACCTTGGTGTCGAGCCCGTTCGGCAGCTTGCTTACAAAATCAAATGCCTGAGCGGTCTTGAGCGCCTGCCAAAGCTCATCGTCGCCGACCTTCACGCGCAGGCTGAGATTTTCGCGGATAGTGCCGCTGAACAGCACGCTCTTTTGCGGAACGATGCCGATGGGCTCCCTGAGCTGGGCAAACGGGTACTCGCGCACATCTACTCCGTCAACTAAAACGCTTCCGCTGTTTACATTATAGAATCTTGGGATAAGGTTGACGAGCGTGCTCTTGCCGCAGCCCGTTGTGCCTATGATCCCGACGGTCTGACCGCGCTCTATCTTAAAGCTGATGTCCGTCAGCACGTCCTTGCCCGATGAATAGCCGAAGCTAACGTTTTTGAATTCGACCTTCGGGGTATTTTCTTTTATAGAAATATAATCCTTTGTTTTCTCCTTTACCGAGGGCTCGGTCTCGAGCACCTCGTTTATCCTCGCGGCGGAAGCGCTGCCCTGGGTCATAAGCAAAACAAGGTTCGCCACGACTATCATAGCCAGCAAGATCTGCGTCATATAGCTCACGAGCGCCACGATGTCGCCGGTGCTCATACCGCCTACGTTGACGTTGACCGCGCCGAACCATACTATAAAAATGATCGCGATGTTCGTGACCGCGTAGGTAATCGGGTCGAGCAGGGCTGAGAGGATACTCGCCCTGATTTGAGCCTTGGCGAGGTCGTCGGTCGCTTCATCTACCCGCTCACACTCCTGCTTTTGGCGCGAAAAAGCCCTTATCACCCTGTTGCCCGAGAGGTTCTCGCGCGTGAGCAGGCTGATTTTGTCGAGCTTTGTCTGTATCGCCTTGAACATCGGGATAGTCCTCGTCATAACAAGGTATAGTGTCACGCCGATCAGCAGCGCCGCGGCGAAGAATATCAGCGACATCTTCAAATTGATAGTCATAGCCATAACGAGCGAGCCGATGATGATGAACGGCGCGCGGGTGAGCAGTCGGATAGTCATTGCGATATTCTGCTGGACGCGGTTGGTGTCGTTGGTGATACGCGTGATAAGCGACGGGGTGGTGAGCCTGTCAAGCTCCGCGTGCGATAATGTGTTGATGTGCTCAAACAACGCCCTTCGTATCCTTGTGCCGGCGCCCTGAGAAGCCTTGCTCGCAAAGTATTGGCAAAACAGCGCGCTCGTAAGCCCGGTCGCCGCCAATCCGACAAGCACCAAGCCCATTTTAAGCACATAGCCCGAGTCGTGTAGCTCGTTGATGCCTACGTCGATGATGTTCGCCATAACAAGCGGAACAAAAAGCTCGAGTATTGCCTCAAACAGCTTGCACAACGGCCCGATGATACATTCTTTTTTATAATCGGATAAAAATCTCCTAAGCTTAAACATATGGTCATTCCCAAAAAAAGATATACATTATTATATCTCATTTTCGCGTAAAGTTCAATTGATTGGTGTAAATTCAGGGTGAATAGGGTGAAAAACTTTTTTAAAAAATCACCCAAAAACTCACCCTGAAAAATGGCTTATCCAAGCCGTTTTTGAGCACTTTTTCGCGTCAGGGTGGATTAGGTGACGTTTTTTAAACTTCTATGCGACTTTTTAAAATTGATAGTAATATACGCGGTAATAGATATAGAGAAAGATAAAAGTTATAGATATGGAATTGAAAAACACTCACTTTTTACACCCTATCCACCCTTTTTTGCTAAC
>JBGULZ010000125.1:0-2340 GCA_045116595.1 Ruminococcus sp.
ATTATATAAAAAAGGCTGGGAGTCGTTAATAGATTTTAGCACTTTAACTAACCGAAATGCACAAAGAAGCTTATGAGTTAAGGAGGATGACAATGGATGATAAAAGCAAGGTGATCTTCGGGAATGAGATCAGCAAAAAGGACTATAAAAAGGCTGTAAACTCCAAGAAGAAATACATCCACAAATACAGCGACGACAGCGAAAAGGAATACACCGCTAAACTGGTCGACAACCCCGTGCTGCACTATACTATGGGCGTTATGGACCTGCGGGTCAACGAGGGAGAGGGTGAGATCCCCTTTGATTTTGAGAAAGGCGTAATTGTGGGTAATATCCGTATGGGCTTCGGTCACTACCGTATCTCAATGGCTATGGCGTCCGCCGCCCATGCTCTGGGTTATACCCCCTACTGGATGGATCTTAACTCCTACAAGGACACCACCTGCACCAAGGTCATCTCCTCTCAAAACGACTTGTACAGCTTGGGTTCACGGCTGTCGCAGAAGAGTATGGTATTCAACAAGGTAGTATGGGAGCCGATGAATTATGAGGGCTTCAGACAACTGAGCTACAACTCCTCCGATCAGAAGAAAGCGGAGCTTATGGCGCCTGTGTTCCGCAACATCCCCAAGGATATCCCGCTCGTAGGCACTCACGTCTGGCCTGCTCAGGCAGCGCTGCACGCGGGGATGAAATATGTTGTGAACGCCATTCCCGACAACTGGCCTATGGCACTTCATCTGGCGCAGGGAGCGGTGCATACCGTTCAGACTCACCAAAGCTATATGGGCTACCGTATACTAAACGGCTTTGATAAAAAGGCTATCCTGAATCCTATGCCCGCGTCCGACCTTGTGTACACCGGTCATTATATCGACCACGAGCTTGTAGCAAATATCGAGAAGGATTGCGACGCAAGGCTTGCCCGCAAGCGCGATGATAAACCTATGCGCTTTCTGCTGACTATCGGCGGAGCGGGCGCGCAGCGCGAGCTGTTCGCTAAGGTCATAAAATATATGCTCCCCTCTATCAAAAACAAAAAAATCGCCCTGTATGTAAACGTAGGCGACTATAAGGCTGTTTGGGATGAGCTTGTTGACAATATCGAAGGTCTCGGCGAGCTAAGTGTAACGCACTTCAACGACTGGAATAATACGACCGCATTTTGTGAAAACGCCATAGACGGCGAGGTCGAGGGAGTGCACGCGTTCTGGCACGAAAACATCTTTGAGGCGGTCTACTGCACGAATCTCCTGATGCGTTCCGCCGACGTGCTTATGACAAAGCCCTCTGAGCTCGCGTTTTATCCTATCCCCAAGATTTTCTTAAAGCGCATAGGAGGTCACGAGCGCTGGGGCGCTATCCACAGCGCCGAAATGGGCGACGGCACGTTAGAGTGCGAGGATGTACCCCACATTTTACAGATGGTCAAGCTCTTCCTGAAAGAGGAGGACACGCTCGCTTATATGTGCGAGAGGATCAAGGAAAACAAAAAGGCGGGGCTTTACAACGGCGCTTATGAGGTCGTCAAGATCGCTATGGGTCTAAGAAATAAATAAAGTAAAGCAAAGTATTTCATCTGCTTTTTAATAAAACTAATTTAAAATCATGCCGGAGGGAAAAATGAAACGATTAACTAAACATCAAATGCGAATCTTTGCGGTCGGACAGCTCGGATGGTCCACGCTAAGCGGTATCATCAGCGCGTGGTTCGTCACCTTCTATCTGCCCACTCAGGTCGATATCGAGAACGGCGCAATCCAGTACATCGTGCCCGGCCTCGTCATAGGAGGATTTTTGACAGTGCTCGGACTTATCACGGCGCTGTCCCGTGTTTTTGACGCGATCACCGACCCGTGGATCGCATCTCTGTCTGACAGAAGCAAGAACAAACGCGGCAGACGTATCCCGTTTATGCAGTACGCTGCGGTGCCGCTGTCAGTTGTCACGGTATTGCTGTTCTGCGCGCCCGTCAATATGATAAGCTCGTGGAACATTGTGTGGATCTCGGTATTCATCGTTTTGTTCTACCTGTTTATGACTATGTACTGCACACCATACAACGCGCTTATAACCGAGTTCGGCAAAACTCAGGACGACCGTATGTATATCTCCACCGCTATCTCTCTTACGTTCTTCGCGGGAACCCTGCTAGCTTATACCCCGTTTGTGTTCGCGGGTATGCTGCGCGGCAGCGTAGGCTTTGCGTGGAGCTACCGCATCTGCTTTATCGTGCTGGCGGTAATATCCTGCATTTGTATGCTGATCCCGACCTTCTTCTTAAAAGAAAAGGAATTTGTAGACACCAAGCCCTCTAACGTCAATATGCTCAAATCCCTC
>JBGULZ010000126.1:0-6549 GCA_045116595.1 Ruminococcus sp.
GTTCTCGGGCTGTACGTCTGTATATACGATAGTGAATACGCCGTCGTCACCCTTTGTCATATCGTTAGCTGTGTTTGTAGCATCCCAAGTTGTGCCGAACATAGCAGCGGATGAACCTGCTACTGTGTAGGTGTGATCAACGGGAGCGGGCTCTGTTGTAGGCTCTGCTGTTGTAGGTTCTGCTGTGGTAGACTCTGCTGTGGTAGGCTCTGCTGTTGTGGGCTCTGCTGTTGTGGGCTCCGCAGCCGGGTTAATCCTGATCTGATAAACGGTTTCGGTTGATTCCGTCTCCATTGTAGGCCAGCTCGGGTTGCCGATTCCGATGTAGAGGGTGTCTCCGTCCTCAACGTCGATAACGGCGTTTTTGTTGAGCTCTGTGCCTTCCGCCTCGGGAGTATATTCATTCTTATAAATGCGAACCTGATAGTTCTTGTTGATCGGTACGGGTGTGAGCTTTACGCCCTCGCCGTTTGTGATCTTAAGATCGTATGAGAGGTCGTCGGAATTGAATTCCGAATCGAGCTCGCCGTTAGATACATCAAGAGATTTAAGGCGGGTGTCCTGTGTTCCCCAATGTGCGCCAACGTCAGCGCCCCAATTAAGGGAGTACATTATAACGATCTCGTCGCCGTCCTTGAGCTTGTTGTTTTCAACGGTGAAGTCTTCTGCGCCGCTGTTCATGAACCAATCGTTGAGGGAAATCATCCAGCCGCCGGAACCGTTTGCCTCATACTCGTTGAGACCTCCTACCATCTGGAAATAGCCCCATTCGCTGTATGTGAAATCAACGCTGTTCTTGGTAAGCGCGTCCACAATAGCGGTCTTCATATTCGAGTCGTTATCGATCGCAACTTCTTCGTCTACAAGAACGCCGTCCCACGGTGCGCCTGCGGCGGTAGTGTATGTATCGTTCCTTGCGATTACTCTTACTGTTCCTACCTCTTCCGGAGTTGTGGTTTCTTCTGTTGAGGGCTCTGCCGTTGTGTACTCTACAGGTTCAGGACCTGTAACAGTGATTGTCATTTTAGCGCCGGTCTTTGTCTTGAAATCAAAGTTTCTGAGGTCGAGCTGAAACTTAACTGTTGAGCCGTTCTCTTCTACCTCGAAGATGCAGTTCTTGCCGTTGTAAACAGCGTCGAGCGCTTCGCCTGTGGGATAGAGCTGCTCTACTTCCGAACCGAAGTTGTGCGCCCACGGGTTAGAAGTCGGTTTGCCCTCTGCGTCTACAGAGTTAACGGCAAACTTGATGTTGTAGTTATCGAAGGCATAGATGTCGTCCATCGAGAATTCCCAGATACCGTCTGCTACTTTTATCATAGCATTTGCGGGGTCGCAGGGATCCCATTTTGCGCCGTTGAGGTATGGATCTCCATCTTCGCCGTTGCCGACAGCGATTACTGAGTAAACGTCAAGCTCTATGTCCTGAGTTACGCCGTCGCCGGTTACGTTAACTGTCTCTGTCGCGGGGTCAAAGGTTACTGTTACGTCGCAAGCAGAAACTACATTGAATGTGTAGTTGTTGCCTGTCTCCTTGTCGCCCCAGTTCTCATCCCAAGAATGATTCTTAACTACCTTGAGCTGGACAGCGCTCTCGGGCTGTACGTCAGCGTATGTGATCGAATATACGCCGCCTTCGCCCAATGTCATATCGTTGGCTGTGTTCGAAGCGTTCCAAGTTGTGCCGAACATAGCTTCACTTGAACCTGCTACTGTGTATATATCAGCGGGAGCGGGATCTGTTGGAGGCTCAGCAGTTGTGGGCTCGACAGTTGTGGGCTCAGCAGTTGTGGGCTCGACAGTTGTGGGCTCGACAGTTATGGGCTCGACAGTTGTGGGCTCGGGCTGGGTAGTTGTAATGTTTAAAACATAAGTGTTTCCGTCTTGACAGGTGAAGGTACCGTTGAGCGTCACGGTGTTACCGTCAACCGCAACGGTGCAGGAACCGTCTGTGAAATAGTACCATTTTAAATCTGTTCCTTCGAAGACGAAGATTTCACACGAAGTGCGATCCAAATCTTTCCAAGCGTATGTTCCCGCCGCCTGAGGAGTATTAAGACTGCCCAGCAGGAAGTTGATGTCATCGGTTTCGACGTACATCGACCAATGACCTTCGGTGCTGCAATTATCATCCCACTGGATGTTAGCGTTTTCGTCGTTGAGATTGTATGTGAGCGTCTCGCCGGGAGCCACGGTCGTAGCCTCGGTTGAGGGCTCAGCCGTTGTGGGCTCAGGAGCGGGCTCTGTGGTGGGCTCTGCCGTTGTGGGCTCTACAGTTGTGGGTTCAGCTGTTGCAGGCTCCTCGGCGGAGTAATTCGCACCGGCGAGGGTGATGGTTTTTGCATCATGGTCTGCCGATTCAACGTAAAAAGCGTTTGCTATTTTGCCGTCGACGAAAGGTATATAATTTCCCTCCATCCAGTCAGTGAAACACAAACCGTCTTCGTCATCAGTAGCGATGTCGAATAAGCCGGCCATCTTAATAGTGTAATCCTCATCGTAAGCTGACTCGCCATCCGGCCAAACGGTGTATGTTCCGGCTTTCAACGTAATTGTGTATTCACTATTTTCATCTGTAAGACTTTCGATACCACTGACAATATAGTCGCCTGTATTGAGTTCAGAAGCATCGTGTCCGCCGCTGTCGTAGACAGTGCCGGTCGTTTCCGCGCTTGCCGTGATCGGAACGATCGTGAACAAGCTGAGTACCATCATTATCGAAAGTACGATACTGATGGGTTTTTTGAGTTTTTGCATCATATAAATTTCCTCCTAATAAAATTTATAAATTAACGTGCTTATAAGTTTCTTCATCATATTCAAGCACGTCCATTCCGGTTAGGGTTGATAGGTAAAGGGGTTCTCATTGACGCCGTTCGGATACACTGTTTCGCCGATGGTGATGGTACCGCAGGTGCCGCCATTTCCGGCGCCTATGGAGTTGGAAGCGCCTGTGCCCTTTGTTGCGGTGACCTGAGTAACGGTGTCAGCGATCGTGATATTGCCGCAGCTTCCTTCCAATCCGCCGCCGATACCGGCAGCATTATTGCCGCCTGTTGCCGAAACGGTACCGCCGGTGATCGTGATATCTCCGCATGCTCGTTTGTAGCCGCCTCCGATACCTGCCGTGCTTATACCGCCGTAAGCTGTAATATCGCCGCCGTTGATGACGATATTGCCTGCTGCGATCAGAAGACCGCCGCCGATACCGGAGCCGTAGCCGTTGGACATAGCATAGAGTGAGCCTGTGCCGTCGATGGTGAGAGCAGCATTTTCGGCTGCATAAATGCCCGGATAATTTACATCACCGCCCGTGACTGTGTTTGTGCCCTTTAAGATGATGGTCGCGTCGCCCAAGGGGGTGATACCGGCGTGTTTTGCGTTTGAGCTCAGGCAAGTGATGTTTGCGTTTTTGAGGGTAACGGTCGCGCCGTCGGCGATGGTGATCTTGTGATCGCCGCCCAGTGTGCTTGTAAGTGTTTCGCCGTCCTGCGCCTCATAGTCGCCGTTCAGGGTGCTGAGGTCAACGACCCCGTGAGACTTGAGTACGAGTGTATTTCCTGTTTCCTCAGAACTGAGGTCTTCCGCAATCGTAACTGTGCCGCTGGTTCCGTTGTTACCTGCGCCGATGTAAACAAGTGCGTTTTCACCCTTTACAGCGGTGACCTTTTGGATCGTGTCGTCGATCAGAATAGTGCCGCAGCTTCCGCCTTCACCGCTTCCGATCGAAGCAGCGCCCTTTCCTCCGGCGGCAGTTACTGTGCCGTGGGTGATGGAGATATTTCCGCAACTGCCTTCCGAGCCGCTGCCGATGCCTGCGCCGTAATTGTCTCCTGCGGCTTCAACTGTACCGCCGCTGATGGTGATGTTTTCGACATTACATCTTGCGCCTGAGCCGATACCCGCGGCGCTGCTGCCCCCTGCAGCTTTGACTGTACCGTCGGTGATCTCAATGCTGCCGCAGCTTGAGTTATCGCTGCCGCTGCCGATACCCGCGCCGTTATTACCGCCCAAGGCTGTGATATCGCCGCCGTTGATGGTAATACTGTTGCAGTTTGTCATATCGCCGCTGCCGATGCCTGCGGCAAGTTTGCCGCCGGTGGCTGTGATGTTTCCTCCGTTGATGATGATATTACCTGCCGGTACACCCCAGCCGCCGCCGATTCCGCAGGCAGCGCCGTTGGACGAAGCGTCGAGCGAGCCTGTGCCGTCGATGGTGAGAGTCTTGCCTTCGGGAGCGTAAATACCGGGATAATCTTCATAACCGCCCTTTACGGTGTTCGTACCTTCAAAAAAGATGTCAGTGTCGCCCAAGGGGGTGATGCCGGCGTATTTAGCATCAGAAGTCAGGCAAGTGATATCTGCGTCCTTGAGGGTAACAGCCGCGTCATCGGCGATGGTGATCTTGTAATCGCCTGCGAGCGTTCCGGTCAGGATGTCACCATCCTGCGCCTCATAGTCGCTTGTAAGCTTGCTGAGATCAACCGGAGCTTTGATGAAGAGTGTATTTTCTATTTCCTTAGAGATGAGACTTTCTGCGATAGTAACTGTGCCGCAGGTGCCGTCTACGCCTGCGCCGATAAAGTTGTTGGCATATGTGCCCCTTGTCGCGGTGATCTGAGTAACGGTGTCGGCGATCGTGATGTTTCCGCATACTGCGTCATAACCGCTTCCGATAGCAGCGGCATGATATCCGCCTTGGGCGGTAACGGTACCGCCGTTTATGGTGATGTTGCCGCAGCTTGATTGCTCTCCGCTTCCGATACCGGCAGCGTTAACGCCGGTGGCTGTAATAGTGCCGCCGTTTATGACAATATTACCTGCGGGTATTTTATATCCGCCGCCGATGCCGCTGGTGTAGCCGTTGGGCAAAGCGGTAAGAGAGCCTTCACCGTCGATGGTGAGGGTAGCGTTTTCGGCTGCAAAAATGCCGGGATAATCTTCATGACCGCCCTTGACGGTGTTCGTACCCTCTAATATGATGGTCGCGTTGCCCACGGGGGTGATGCCTGCATAATGTGTGGTGGGTGACAAGCCGGTGATGTTAGCATTTCTTAATGTAACCGTCGCGCCGTCGGCGATGGTGATCTTCTTATCGCCGCTGAGTGTGCCGGTCAGGATCTGACCGTCCTGCGCCTCATAGTCGCCTTTAAGCTTGCTGAGGTTAACTATGCTGCTTACGGGAACAGGGGATTCGCCAAAGAATTTGTTAGCCGAATCGTTGTACCAGTACATTGATTTTACAAGGCTTTTGTGCTCCTTGCTCGAGTTAGAGCTGCCTGCGACCGCCTTTGCGTAATCAAGTGCGGAGTATTTAAATGTTGTATCGCCTACTTTGAAGCTTTGTAAAACGTCAAGCTCCGCCGCGGGGATATCAGTAACCTCTACATAATAGATTCCGTATTTTTCTCCGTCAAAAGCATTGGGATCTAAGGTATCATTGATCTTTGTAAAGTAATGTCTGAGCGTGCTCTTGCTGAGGAAAATCATACTTGTGGAGTAGTATTTTGCGCCGAAGTCCGTTGCAGCCAACGCTATGTCGTCAGCCGCCTCGCCGTTTGCCGCGAGGATAGCCGCGTCAAACATTTCTTCAGTAACGTCCTGTGTTTGAAGGTGAGGCGTTGCGTGAGGAATCGCGTGGGGCATTGCGTGGGGAATCGTTGAGATCGCGGGTCTATATGTATATACGCCAAACATATTCTGCGCCTTTGTGCCGTAATCGAGCATATCTACAATAAGCGCGCAAAGATTGTCATATGTTTTTGATGAGCCCTCGGGGAGAGAAGCGTTGTATGCCGCGATCCATTCGTCGGACGCGTTAAGGACCGACCTGCAGTAATCGCTTACTCTGTAAACATCGGTAAAGGTCTTGCCGTTCAGCGTTGCCGTTGTCACGATGTTACAGGTCATCTCTGCCGCGCATACGTTGCAGGTCACCTTGATAAGGTCGCCTTCCTGCGAATAATTGCTGTTGTTGACCGTTACGGTCGTGCTCTGAGCAGCAACGTCAACAAGCGCTTCGTCATCTTCCCAAGCAAAGCTTACCTTGAGCTCGCCGCTGTCGCCGGGATTCATATCGGCTTCTGACGGGTCAATGAAGAAATTCAGGCCGATGTCGCCTTCGAGGCTCAGGGTGTGACCGGCAAAGAAATCTTTTTCACCGGTAACATAAACGTCAATGCTGCTTACCTGAATATCCTCTGCGGCATAAACGGTAGCTTTGTTTGAGTTTACATTTTTAAATGTAAATGTATTGTCGTCTCGGGAGGTGGCGGAAAATGTATTCGCGCCGACTTTAACGGTCGGTACGCCGCCGTTGTCGGTTCCCTTTACAACGAGCTCGTTGATCATCTTGCCTTTGAGGGCAAGGATCTCCGCTCCGCCGTTTTCGGTCTCGAGGTACCAGCCGTTTTGGTCGCCCCTGACCATAATAGAGGTGGGTTCGACGCTGATGTTCTCGCCGGTATGCTCTTTTGCGTAATTGGTCTCGTTTATTTTCTCATAGTAATTTGTGAGCTCAAGCGTCTCAAGCTCGCCGGCGTGTTTTTCCTC
>JBGULZ010000127.1:0-1856 GCA_045116595.1 Ruminococcus sp.
TCGACAACATCGGCACGATCCTCGCGGCGCTGCTCGGCGGCTACATTCCCTGTATCACCGTCGGATTCTTTTCAAATATTTTTAACGCCATAGCAAACCCCGACTCCATCTATTACTGCGTAATAAGCGTGTTTATCGCGAGCTTGGCGGCAATGTACGCCCCAAAGCTGCGTCGAATTAAGATCCCGTATATTTTGCTGGCGGTGCTGACCTTCGCCTTTTTAGGAGGCGTTGTGGTATAAACTTAAAAAGATCCTATTTGGTTCGATTTAATGTTTTGTTTTTATTTTTTCACAAATCTATCAAATATTATGGTATCAATTGAGTTCTGTGATTTAAGAATAAGCAGAATAGGATCATGGTAATTTATGAGCTTATGGAGGAAAATTAAATGAAAACACGATTTAGATTAGCAGCTTTGATTTTGTCATTACCATTTATGTTCGCTTTTTCGGGTTGCGGTGTTTCTCAGACGTCAGTCAACTCTGACGAAGACTTGACCACAGCTTCAAATACTGAAGCTGGTGACATTGATCTAAGCGATGCGCTTGATAAAGCAGCAGAGGAAAATCATTTTTACGGCACTATTGCAATATACGACAGCGGTGAAAAAATGTGGAGTTATAGCGGCGGCTACTCCGATAAAGAAACAGAGGAGCCAAATGATTTTGACAAAATATACAGAGTCGGTTCAATCACAAAGCAATTTACCGCTGCAGGAATCTGTATATTAAGTGACAACGGAAAGCTCAGTATAAATGATAAGCTCTCAAAGTACTATCCCGATTGTAAATACGGTGATGTGGTTACTATTAAGGATATGCTTAATATGGCGTCGGGAATCCCGGATGTGTTCACAAAGGACAAGATCCTTCCCACAGATTCAGATTTCTTAGAATATTCAAAGCTCGGCTTTAAGATTTCTGAGAACAACACGGCTGAACAGAATAAATCATCCATAGAGAAATATATTGTATCATTTGATGAATTGGAATTTGAGCCTCAAAGCAAATTTGAATATTCAAACAGCAATTATTTTTTACTTGGCAGGATAATCGAGAAGGTCTCGGGAGAGACATATGAAGATTTTATTACAGAGAATATTTTTGAACCGCTGGATATGAAATCATCATCTTTTGATGATTCGTTGCTTAACACTAAGGGCTATGTTTTTGACAGCTCTGCAAGCGAGATCTCTTGGCTCAAAATAAACGGTATTGAGTGGCAATTGTACCCAGGGGTTAGTTCCGGATATTCAGGTATGAATTCGACGGTTGATGATTTGCATAAATGGATATCGGGACTTTGCGGCGGAAAGCTATTGAATCCCGATACCTACAAGCTGATGACCGCTACAAACGAACTGATTGCATATGAGGGTGAAAGCTACGGCTTTGGATTATTCACAAGTGCAAACTTATGTGAACATACAGGCGCATGGGGAACCTTTGTTGGGCAAGTGTTATTTACTATTGATGCTTCCAAAGAAATTATATTTTTATCAAACTACCGTGATGAAGCAATGTATAGTGTAGCTTTATCAGCGTTGATGACCGAATTAGAGAATAGCATTCAGAATTGATACAAAAAATATGATATGAGATAATACTGCATAAAACAACACGATATAACAGATTGCGGGGCTGCATGCCTTGCAACTGTATCAAAGCAATATGGGCTTAAACTGCCTATATCTAAAATCAGAGAGATAGCTGGAACGGATAGACAGGGAACCAATGTATACGGAATGGTTAAAGCCGCGGAGAAACACCCGTTTTGACGAGCGCCGAGGCGTTGGTTCGCTGGAATCATCCAGAACTGGGCTTCATCAGCCCCGGCGATTTTATCCCGATTTT
>JBGULZ010000128.1:0-4028 GCA_045116595.1 Ruminococcus sp.
AAAAAGATAGTGATCCCCAAATCCGCTTCAAGCTCTTTTATGGAGCGGCTTAAATTCGGCTGTGCCACAAGCAGTGTTTCGCTCGCCTTGTTGATTGAACCGGCTTTTGCGACCTCGACCGCATACTTCATATGGATAACATTCATCCCGGCACCCCCTTTTTTGAACTAATAAAATAATAACATACTTTTATATAGTTTGCAACATAAAGAAAAGCGTCTGTTCCGTAAATTAAATCGCGGCAAAGATCGTAAACGCAGAGTTGATCTGCGCATAAACAGTTCGGAGCATTTTGATCACGGCATAAAAACACCGCCTATTCACCAAGTGTGAACAGGCGGGCTATTTGCTTATGCTTTATTGAATTTATCCTTCGGCTGTTTGCATCTGGGGCATCGCCAATCGTCGGGCAGATCCTCAAAGGCGACACCATCGTGCTCCGCTGGGTCGTACACATAACCGCACACGGAACAAATATATATACCTGTCGCTTCCTGCTCGGTGAAATCGATCTCGGCAAGTACAGTCTCAACGGGATGGTCGAGATCCATCACGCGCTTTGCTTCGAGATTCTCATAGCCCTGCGGCGTATGCGTACCGCAATAGACGGTCGGGTGATCGCGGACAAATTCGCGCACACGGCCGAGGGTGGCAAGCGCTTCCTGAAGGTCGTCAAAAACGACGGACTGCTTGTTTTCATAGAGAGCCTCGTCAACATAAGTGATGTCGCCTTGGAGCATATAGAATAGACCATCGTCCTCAACGATTACAAGGCTGTTGCCCTTGGTGTGACCCTTTGCCTTGATATAATAAATTCCGTCACAGATTTTCTGGCTCTCGGGGAAGTTATAGTACGCGCCGTCGGTGAAGGTCACGGGTACGATATTGTCGATGCCCTGCAATTCATCCGCGTCCAGCTCGTCGGCGTTGACATAGATCTTCGCGTTCGGGAATGACTTTAATTCTCCCGAATGGTCGATATGACGATGAGTCAACAAGATCTTCGTCACCTGCTCGGGCTTGTAGCCGAGATCGCGGAACGCCTCCATATAACTGCAAATATCCTTGCCTGTATAAGCGGCGACCGTCTTATCGGGTTTCTCCTCGGGAGTGCCCTCGGGAAGTCCCGTATCGACCAGAATAACCTCGTCGCCTGTGTCGATCAGATAGTTTTGCAGGCTGCCGCGATAGCGGATATCCATGCTGTACTTTTCGGGACCTTCCTCACCGCCGAACGCGAACAGCTGAGAATAGAATCCGTCTTTTCTGAATTTTACTGCTTTGATTTTCATGTTGTGATCCTCCTTTGTGATCAGTTTATTTTCATATCTGTGAGCGCTTTTTTAGGAGCGCTTTTATTATTCGCATTTCCCGCAACGTGTACAGCCGTTGCAGATGATTTTCATTCCGCAGGTTTGGCACTTGTCGCCGAAATAGGGCTTGTATAGTCTTTCCTCGGAAATCGGCATACCGAGAATATTAGTGAGTTTGAAGTCGATCGGCTTGCCCTTGAAGCTCAGTCCTGATTTATACGCCTGATTTGCTTGCAGCTCACTACCCTCTATCTTATACATTTTTCCGTCCTTGGCAAAGCGTCTGCCTGTGCCGATAAAAGCAAAGGTGACGTTGTATTCCCGGCACTCGTCACGGAGCAGCTTTACCCATTCGTAACGGCACGGACGCGCGCCCGCGTAGTTCTCGCCGTCGCAGATCACCTGTTCAAGCTGTCCGCTTGGAAGATACTTTTTAATGCTGATTTCGCCTATGAACGGCGCGCACATAATACCCTTGTGCTTGAACGGCAGGGAGAGCAGGATCGGGATCCGCTCGTCGGCTCGCTTTTGATTCTCACAGCTGACGTTGAAAAAGACGTTTTCCCAACCGTCGCCCCAATCATAGGGCAAATGGTCTTTCACTCTTTCGGGGCGTTTGGTCAGCAGGAAGAAAACGACGTCGGGGCGTTGACGAATAATATTCCAAGCCTCATCACGCCACGCATCAGCTTCCTCAAGAAAAAAGTCCGAGGTCATACACACGCGGAGCTGTTCGCCGCTTTTGACTTTGTAATGTCCGATTCGATTCTTTGACAGCGGATAGTTAAAGCCCGCTTTTGTGCGGTAGATATCCGCGCCGTTCTTGCCACGCTGAGCGTCAAGAAAGTACATATAGCAATTCGCGCAGCCCTCACTGCACTTTTTGCAGCCGTGCCATGGATTCCAGATATCGTGCATAACCTCATCTCCCGATAATATTATACAATATCAAATGTGTTATGTCTACAAAAAGCTCCGAGTAAAGGGCTCGGAGCTTTCTCAAATTTCTACTACTATTTTACCATTCACTTTTCCGCTTTCAAGAGCAAGACACGCTTAATTATTTTATCGTCAATACGTCACCGATAACTGATTTCAGCGTTTTAGCGGATTCTTTCAACGCCGCTTTTTCCTTGTCATTCAGTTCGATCGGCACTTGACCTTCTACACCGTGCTTGCCTACAATAGCAGGCATACTAAGGGCAACACCGTTTATTTCCTCGCCTGTCTGTATGCTTGAAACCGGCAATACGGATTTTTCATCCCTGACGATCGCCTCGCAGATTCGCTTGACAGACATAGCAATTCCGTAGTAGGTAGCCTTTTTCTTTTCGATGATCTCATAGGCGCTGTTCTTCACGCCGTCGGCAATTTCTCTCATTGCCCGTTGATGCTGATAATGCCCGCGCATTTCACAGAACTTGTGAAGCGGAACTCCCGACACATTGGCGCTGCTCCAAGCGGCTATCTCGCTGTCGCCGTGTTCGCCGATAATAAAAGCGTGAATACTTCTGCTGTCGACGCCGAGATGTTCGCCGAGCAGATATTTCAGTCTTGCGGTATCAAGCACTGTACCCGAGCCGAACACTCTGTTTGAGGGAAATCCGCTGAGCTGTTTTGCAACATAAGTCAGAATATCCACAGGGTTTGCAACCACCAGCAGGATGCCGTCCTTATTATATTTCGCAATCTCGGGAATGATCGACTTAAAAATCGCAACATTCTTCTTCACTAAATCAAGTCGTGTTTCACCGGGCTTTTGTCCCGCGCCTGCGGTCACGATAACTACCGCGGCGTCGCTGATATCCTCATAGCTGCCTGCGTAAATCTGCATCGGTTTTGAGAAAGGAAGCCCGTGACTGATGTCAAGCGCTTCGCCCTCGGCTCTGTTCCTGTCAGCGTCGATCAGGACGATCTCCGAGAACAAATAACTTTCCATCAGCGCAAACGCCGAAGCCGAGCCTACAAATCCACAGCCGATAATAGCGGCTTTTCTGCTGTTTATTTCTACCATAGTAGTCACTCCTTTTCTTTTCTGATTGTATTATATACCGTATTGGCAGGATTAATCTAAAATCTGACCGTCTCTTGTAATCGTCACGACCTGCCACGGAATGAACTTTCCGCTGTTTCTGAGCGCCTGCTCCGCGGCTCTCTGCAAGCCTCCGCAGCACGGCACTTCCATACGGACAATGGTGACGCTCTTGATGTCGTTATTGCTGATGATCTCGGTCAGCTTGTCAGTGTAGTCCACCATATCGAGCTTCGGACATCCGATAAGGGTGATCTTGCCCTTCATAAAGTCCTCGTGCATATTGGCGTAGGCGTAAGCGGTACAGTCAGCGGCGATCAGCAGCTTTGCGCCGTCATAAAACGGTGCGACCGTGGGAAAAAGTTTTATCTGAACAGGCCACTGGTTGAGCCTTGATACAGGCTTGCCTGTTACGACAGGTGTTTCCTCAAATTCGGGTTTGTCAAAGGTCATCATTTTCGAACCGGGGCAGCCGCCCTGATGATGCTGCATTTTCATTTTCTTATCCTCCTGTGCTTTCTTAACAGCTGTTTCATCATATTCGGGAGCCTCGCGCTCCTCAAAGGTAATTGCTCCTGTCGGACAACTCGGCAAACAATCACCGAAGCCGTCGCAGAAATTCTCACGCATCAGCTTTGCCTTGCCGTTCACCATATCAATAGCGCCCTCGTGGCACGCGTTGG
>JBGULZ010000129.1:0-22433 GCA_045116595.1 Ruminococcus sp.
TTGAGGACAACGCGGTTGAGGCAGCCGGCAATACTCCCGTTAAAAAACCGCCGCTAAAGCTGATAATCACTTCCGCGGCAGCTGTTATATGTGTGGGATTTATCGTAAGCATCGGCGTTATGATGCTCAACAACAACCAAAAGCCGATCGAGTCAATTCCGGTCGCGACCGTTGAGGAGACGACCCAAAGCACGACTGCCGCCACCGTTGCGCCGACAACCGCAAAAGCCACCGAGCCCGCGGCAACCGAAGCCCCAAAGCCCACGGAAGCACCTAAACCCACTGAAGCTCCTGCCGTTACGGAAAGCTCCGACACCTCCGAGAGCTCGGAAACGCCTGAAAATCCGGACGATAACGGCGATAACCCGCGCGGCGACGGCGCTCAGGCTTATGGTAATGTAAGGGTTTATTACGTCAAAAACGACAAGCTCTATTACGATACCTCAAGGCTTCCGCTCGACCCGCAGGAGATCTTTAAGGACTGGAAGCAGAAGAACAACATCGGCAGCGAGGTAGTGCTCAAAAAAGTGTGGATAGACAGCAACTCACAACAAAGCGTTGACGAAAACGGCGTAGGTCATGGTACTATGGGAGATACATTTTATTTGACCATCACGGTCAGCAAAAACCTCAGCAATTACTATTCGCGCACACCCGAGGAGCTTCTGACGGATTCGCTCAAGAGAACGCTCTCCGAATACGGCGACAGTGAATACGAGGAAGTAAATTTAATACTTGAATAAAACAAAAGGCTCCCATAATCGGGAGCCTATATTTTTACCTTATTTAAAGCCTCCACCGCGTGCGGGGGAGGTGTCGCCGACAACTTGTTGGCGGTGACGGAGGGGGCGAGCTATCCGTTACCGCCCTGTTTGCAAAGGAAAGGTCACTTCACTACAAATCGGAGCGAAGCGACCCTTAATTATTCATTTTTCAGTTTTAAGTTTTCAGTATTCACTGTCAATTATTTTCAAATAATTGACTTTATAAGTCCTCCCTTGGCGATGATGTTCTGTATGAACTCGGGGAAGGGCTCAGCCTGATATGTCTTGCCCGTTGTCTCGTCGGTGATAACGCCGGTGTTGAAGTCGACCGAAACGGTGTCGCCGTCCTTGATCTCGCGCGCCGCCTCGTCACATTCCAAGATCGGCAGACCGATGTTGATAGAGTTGCGGTAGAAAATACGCGCGAAGGTCGAAGCGATAACGCAGGAGATACCGCTCGCTTTGATGGCGATAGGCGCGTGCTCGCGCGATGAGCCGCAGCCGAAGTTCTTCTCGGCGACCATAATGTCGCCTTCCTTGACTTTATTTACAAACTCCGCGTCGATATCCTCCATACAATGAGCCGCGAGCTCCTTGTGAGAAGGTGTGTTGAGGTATCTTGCGGGGATGATAACGTCTGTATCGACGTTGTCGCCGAATTTATGTACTCTGCCTTTTGCGTTCATAGTATTACTCCTCTCCTTAAACCTTTTCCGGGTCAACGATATAGCCGGCTATGGCGCTTGCCGCAGCCGTTGCCGGGCTCGCGAGGTAAACCTCGCTGTCAACGTGACCCATTCTGCCCACAAAGTTGCGGTTTGTGGTGGAGACAGCCTTTTCGCCTGCCGCGAGAACACCCATATGTCCGCCGAGGCAGGGACCGCAGGTCGGGGTGGAAACTACCGCGCCGGCGTTGATGAATATGTCAAACAGACCCTCGTGCATAGCCTGCAGCCAGATCTTCTGGGTTCCGGGAATAACGATGCAGCGCACGCCCTTGGCGAGCTTTTTGCCCTTCATTATCTCCGCGGCAGCTCTGAGGTCCGAGATCCTGCCGTTGGTGCAGGAGCCGATAACGCACTGGTCGATCTTTACCTCTGTCTCGCCGATCTCATCGACTGTCCTTGTGTTTTCGGGAAGGTGAGGAAACGCGACGGTCGGCCTGATCTCGCTGAGGTCAATGGTGTATTCCTCGTCGTACTCCGCGTCCTCGTCCGCAGCATACTCCACGGGAGTTCCCTGATATCTGCCGTCGCAGTACTCGCGTGTGACGTCGTCCACGGGGAAGATACCGTTCTTCGCGCCGGCTTCTATCGCCATATTAGCAATGCAAAGGCGGTCGTCGATATTGAGGTACTTAATGCCCTCGCCCGTAAATTCCATTGATTTATAAAGCGCGCCGTCGACGCCGATCTTGCCGATGATGTGAAGTATCACGTCCTTGCCGCAGACATAGCCCTGAGGCTTGCCTACAAGGTTGAACTTGATCGCGGACGGGACCTTGAACCAAGCCTTGCCGCTGATCATACCCGCCGCCATATCGGTCGAGCCCACGCCTGTTGAAAAAGCTCCCAGCGCGCCGTAGGTGCAGGTGTGTGAATCCGCGCCGATACACAGACATCCGGGACCCACCAGACCGATCTCAGGCAGAAGCGCGTGCTCGATACCCATTGTGCCGACGTCCATAAAGTTCTTGATGTCATACTTGTTCGCGAAATCCCTTGTCTGCTTGACAATGGTAGCCGCCTTGATATCCTTGTTAGGCGTAAAGTGATCCATTATCATAGCGATTTTGGTGTTGTCAAAAACCGATGTCGCGCCGTTTTCTTCAAATACATTGATAGCCACGGATGAGGTGACCTCGTTGCCGAGCACCAGATCCAAC
Organism: Ruminococcus sp.; assembly: GCA_045116595.1. Lineage (GTDB taxonomy): Bacteria > Bacillota > Clostridia > Oscillospirales > Acutalibacteraceae > Ruminococcoides. The sequence continues at coordinate 2,650 of JBGULZ010000129.1, forward strand.
TTGGCATTGATAAGCTGACCCGCCTTTACCTCGTCGAGTCCCGCGTGGGCGGCGAGGATCTTTTGCGACATAGTCATACCCATAGTTATCACTCCTGTTAAATTAATTGTACGTCATTTAGTATACTATAAATTTTTGATTAATACAAGCGTTGATCTATCGAAATCAAAAAAGTTTTTTCCGGCAAAAAATGAGCCGCCGGCATTTTCTGTCAGCAGCTCAATATAAATTGTTGATTTAGATTATTTTATAAGCTCGTTGAGGGCGTTGACCGTTCTTGTAACGTCAGCCTGGCGCGAATGGCCTTCCGCTCTGCCGTTGAGCGTCGCGACGCAGCGGCTGTCGGCCGCTGGATAAAACTCAACCGTGTCGGTCGAATCATCCTCGGCATAGGTGTAGGTTATCTTTAGCGACGGGCTGCCCGAGGGATCCTCGGTTTTTGCGTCCGCGAGCTCTATCATAGAAGCCGCCTCGAACAAGGTCGAGAAATTCTCGGTCTGGAGCTCCTTGCCGTTGTAGTAAACTACTGTGGTAGTCGACTCGGTCTCGGAGCCCTGATCGTCGGTCGTGAGCACGGTTTTTGAACTCAATTTGAATTCATAGTCCTTTCCGCCGGTCGATACCGTCATTCCCGAAAGCGCTGTCATCTTCGGGTTGAGGACATACTCGCTGACGAGCTTTTCGTAATTGGTTTCTACCCACGGCGCCTTTGTCGCCTTTAGCTTATAAACTATGCTTCCGCCGTCGACCATAAGGTTGACGTTGCCGTTGGGATCGGGCTTTGAGCCGATAAGAGAAACGGTCGTATCCGGATATACCGCTTTCAGCTTTGTTGCGGATTCCGCAAGTCCGAGGTTCACAAGCTGGGATTGAGACGGGTTTACCATAGCCACGCTGTCAGCGTACAAGCCGCGGATACCGCCCTCGATAAGGCTGGATTCCTTTTCGTTGGCGTAGCACTCGACAGGAGACGTCATTTTGTATGACGCGCTGACCTTTTCGGAATCGTTGGGCACAAGCTCGATCTCTTTCTCGATACCGCCGCCCCAAATCTTGATGGAGCTCGCTTTGCTGTTGTCGGTGTCGGAAGCGGAGTCGTTTATCGCAAGGCTCATAAGGTCGGTGAGTCCGAAGTCAAACGCCGTCGCCTTTTCTGCATCTATTAGGAAGATATCCTCGCTGTCGCCGAATTTGATGTACGTTCCCGCCTGCTGGGGAGCGTTGTCGCCTACGGTTATTATTGACTTTGTGTTGTCGTTGTAGGTCACCGTCGCGACAGCGCGCGTTTTGTCAAATCCGAAATCCGCGGAGTTGTCTCCGTTGTCCTTGCCCGCGACCGTCGTAAACTCTATCGCGGCGCAGACGGAGGCTATTTGATCGGGGATGCCCGACTGTATCTTGTAATCCTCGTAACCCTTGATTTTGTATTCCGTTGCCTTTCCGTTTGGGGTATTGGAAACGATATCAACGGTACCCTTGGCGTTTTCGAGGTGGATGTCTTTGATGTTCGCGGGGTAGTAGTTGATGAGCGAGCCGCTGCCGTTTTGCTCGACCTCGCCCTTGTCGTTCCTTGCGACTGCGACTTGGTGAACGCCCTTGTTGTCGGTCGTAACAGATATCTGCGCCTCGTCAATGGTCGCGCCGTCGGTACCGGCGCCGTTATCTCCGCCCTTGGGGATGAAGATCAACAGGAGCATTACTCCCACAAGCACGACCGCCGCGGCGATCACTATCAACAGGATTTTTTTATTTTTCATTATTTATTCCTCCTGCGGATCCACAGCACAAGACCGATTATCAGTACGGCAAGCGGAAGCGCGATAACAAAGATTATCATCATCGCGGCGCCTGTTGAAGCGTCGGTCACGCCGAGCTCGGTGTTTTTGAGCTCCTTGCTCTCGATAGTGACGCTGTCGTCGCCCTTTTCGCTTATGGTGTTGAAAATATTAACAAGGTAAGCGGCGTTGTTAAAGCTGTTGATCGTCATAAATTCCTTGCCGAACATCTTATCGGAGCCAAAGACGATGATCCTTGACTCGGTGTCGTTGGCGCTCTTGACGCTCTCTGCCGCGACTGAGATCTTCTCGCCCTTGACCGCTTCCTTGTAATCCCAATCCTCGGGAGCGTTATACGGCATAACTCCCGCCTTGTCGGTTGAATCAAGCAGCGAATGAGCTGTGTTTTCGTCATTGATGGTGATACCGCGCGACTGTAAAGTTACAACGGGGATGTCGGGGTTTTTAAGGTTTTCTTTATAGTGATCGGTGTAGTCGGTGATAAACGCGAATTCCGATACTCCGTTGAGCAGGTGATCCTGGCTCGTCTCGAACACATAGCCGTCCGTAAGCGTGAGCTTCCAATCCTCGAGCAAGTTCTTTAGGTTCGGCGTATTGCTGTTCTGAGTGCTCGGAATGTAGATCAAGGTTCTGCCGTACTTGCCGCCGTTGTCGAGCCAATCCGAGATCTTCTTCACCGCTTTTTCGTCAAGGTCGACCGCCGGCGCGTAAAGCACAAGGAACTTAGCGTCCTTGTCGATATCCGCTGTGAGGAGCGAGATCTCGTTCACCTGATAGGCGTTGTTGTTGAGCAGGGTCTGGATAGCGGAATAATCGCCCTCCTGGTTGCCCTTTAGGATGTCAACGACTACCTTGTCGTCGGTAGTGACGTTCAACACAGCGGTGACTGCTGCCTGCTCGATCTTTGTTCCGGTAAAGTTGTAGTAGCCGTAGTCAGCGTACTGCTGGTCATACTCAAAGCAATCATCAAGCGTCAGCGCCTTGTACTGGTCGCCGCACGCAACAAGCGCGACATTCTTTTTTGAAGTCCAGTCTACGTTTGTGTACTTTTGAGTAAAGGAAGGATCGGCGGTTGTGTCGATGTACTTCACCTTGAGTTTTCCGTTTGAAGCGCTCTCCATTTTTTCGAGCAAATTCTTTGCCTGAACAAAGTACTCGCCGTTTTTGATGAAGTCCTCTTCCTTTGAAAGAATGTTGAAGTCAACATCCTTGTCGAGGTGTGACATATAATCAGCCGTATCTTCGTTGAGCTCGTACGCGCTGTTTGCCGTTAAGTCGAGCTTTAAATTCGGAAAACGGTCAACAAGCAGGCTTACAACGATATTGAGCACGATAACAACAGCCACGGTTATGATCACGATAGCCGTTGATACAGCGCCGTAACGCGCTTTTCTTGACTTTAAGAATTCCTTTAGTCTGCGCTTGTTTTTAGGCTGCTTTTTTGTTTTTTGAGCTTTGTTTTCTGTTTCGTTTTCTTTTGTCTGTAACGCCTCTGCTTCCGCTGTGTTTTCAGCGGTTTCTTCGGTTATGTTTGTGATGTTTTTATCTTCCACTGCGCGCACCTCCTTAGCTCCAACGTCTCTTGTCAAGCACGCGCACCGTAAAGAACAGGAACAGCGCGGTCACGCTCAAAAAGAATACAACGTCAACTATACTGAGTATGCCGTATGTGAAATTCTCGTAATAGCTCAGGAAGTTGATTTTATTTATAATATTTTTTATCCATTCAACCGGGATAAGGCTGACAAGGTAGTTAGTCATACTGATAACAAGTCCCGCGCCCATACCGATGACCGCCGCGATCACCATACTCTCGGTCAGCACCGAGATAAATACGTTTATCGCGATCAGCGCGGCTCCCAAAAGCAGCATTCCGATAAACGTGCAGATGATCACCGACCACTCGGGAGTGGTAAAAAAGGAGATCACGAGCGCGTAAACAAGGAATATGCAGCAGCAAATAAAATAGAGGATAAACGCTCCCATGAACTTGCCGAGCACTATCTCGGTAAGACTTGTCGGCGCGGTGAGCAGAGCCTGGTCAGACTTCTGCTTTTTTTCCTCGGCAAAGGTTTTCATCGTGATTATCGGTATCAAAAACAGAACTATGTAGAACATATTTCCGAACACGTACGAAAGGCTTGAGGAGTTTGCCGAAATACAGTAATAGTTAAAGAACAAGCCCGAGAAGAAGAAGAAAACCGCCATTACCACATACGCGGTAGCCGAGCTGAAATACGCGTTCAGCTCTCGCTTTAGTATTGCGCTCATTTTTTCTTACCTCCCCTGTCGTCAGAATTTTGAGTGAGTCTGAGGAACATATCCTCGAGCGTTTCGTCGCCCGACTGCATCTCAAGTATCGGCGCGTCGAGCCTTACCATCGCGTTGAAAACATCCTTGCGGATATCCTCGTCCTTTGCGTAGGAAACGCTGTATTTGACCGAGCCGTTTGAAAATCCGCGGACTTTTTCTACCTTTGTAACGCCCGGGATCTTTTTGAGCTCGGCGCCGACGTCGCCCGATTCGCTGTCAACGATGAGCGACAGCTTCTTTTTGCCCGATATGGACTGCGATAGCTCGTCGGTCTTGCCGTCGGCTGCGATCTTGCCGTTTGAGATAACGATGACCCTGTCGCAGGTCGCCGAGACCTCGGACAGCACATGGGAAGAAAAAATTACCGTGTGCTTTTTGCCGAGGCTCCTTATGAGCTTTCTGAACTCGATTATCTGCTTTGGGTCGAGTCCTACGGTAGGCTCATCCAAAATAAGCACGGGCGGATTTCCGAGCAATGCCTGGGCAAAGCCCACGCGCTGGCGGTAACCCTTTGACAGGTTTTTGATTATCCTGTCGCCCTTGTCCTTTATTCCGACAAGGCGCATGACCTCGTTGATATGCTCCTTTTTGGGGAGCTTTACCTTTTTGAGCTCAAACATAAACTCAAGGTATTTGCGCACCGTCATATCGGGATAAAGCGGAGGGATCTCGGGAAGATAGCCTATTTTTTGCTTTGCCTTCTTCGGTTCATCCAAAATCTCGTATCCGTCGATAGTAACGGTTCCCGCGGTCGAGGAAATGTACCCCGTAATAATATTCATAGTGGTCGATTTTCCGGCTCCGTTCGGGCCCAAAAAGCCCAAAACTTCTCCGGAATCAACGCTGAAACTGATGTCGTCAACCGCCTTAAGGCTTCCGTAGCACTTGGTAAGGTTTTTGACTTCGATCATACGCTTCACTCCTTTTTTGAATTCGCTGATAAACCATTGTAATTCTACCATATTTTTTTGATTTTGTGTAGTGGTTTTTGCATTTTTTCAATTTAAGTTCACACAACGGAATAAAACCCCTGCCGTTTGGTTATTCTAAAACCAAGTGCAGAGGTGATTTTATGCAATATATTTGGGCTTTTTTGACCGGCGGACTTATCTGCGTAACAGGGCAGATACTGATCGACAAAACCAAGCTGACCCCGGCGAGGATATTGACCGCGTTCGTTGTTTCGGGCGTTGTGCTCGGGGCATTAGGGTTATATCAGCCGCTCGCGGAATTTGCGGGAGCGGGAGCGTCGGTGCCGATAAGCGGATTCGGAAATTTAATGGCGAACGGAGTAAAAGAATCGCTGAGAACCGACGGCGCGCTCGGGATCTTGACAGGCGCGCTTAAAAGCTCTGCCGCAGGAATAGGCGCGGCGGTATTTTTCAGCTTGATCGCGGGCTTGGCCGCTAAGTCAAAGGATAAAAATTGATTGTAGGGGCGAGCATTGCTCGCCCGCGAGATACACGTTCCGTCGGTTGTGACCCACGGGCGGGCAATGCCCGCCCCTACTATTTTAAATGTTATGCCTGCAAAATTCATTCATACAGCACTCTTCGCACTTCGGCGACCGGGCGGAACAGACCGCTCTGCCGTGGAGCACCAGCCTGTGGCAAAAATCGTTGCTCTCCTCGGGCGGCAGGAGCTTTTTTAATTCCATCTCTATCTTCTTTTGGTCGGTTAGCTTGTGAAGCCCGAGCCTTTTTGTTATGCGGATGCAGTGGGTGTCCACCACCACCGCGGGCTTGCCGTAAACGTCGCCGCAGATGAGGTTCGCGGTTTTTCTGCCGACGCCCGGCAGCTTTGTCAAATCGTCGATATTGTCTGGAACCTCTCCACTGAAATCGTCGCGGAGCATTTTGCACATCTCAACGATGTCCTTTGACTTTGTCTTGTAAAGTCCGCAGCTTTTGATATATTCCGCAACATCGCTCACCTCGGCATCGGCGAGCTCGTCAACGGTTTTGTAGCGCTCAAACAGCGCGGGAGTTACGAGATTCACCCTCGCGTCGGTACACTGAGCCGACAGACGGGTGGCGATAAGCAGCTCGTGAGGTTTTGTGTATGTAAGCGAACACTTGGCGTCGGGATACTCATTTTTGAGCGCTTCGACGGCGGCAAGCGCGATTTGTTTTTTTGTCATAGTATCTCCCCTTTTGAATTATATTATCATATTTTAAAACCTATTGCAATTATATAAAATTATTGGTATTATTAATATATAGGGGGCGAGACTATGTATAAGAATTACATCTTTGATTTATACGGAACGCTTATCGACATCAACACCGACGAATGGAACGTTCAGCTCTGGAAAAAAATGCAGATACTCTACGGCTACCGCGGCGCGGCATACACCTACCGCGAGCTTCAAAAGGAGTACGGCAAGCTGATCGACAAGGAAAAAAAGGCGGTTCACCGCCGTCATCCCGAATACAGGGTCATCGACATAAAGCTCGACAAGGTTTTCCGCTCGCTCTACACCCAAAAAGGCGTTAAACCGACTAAAGCGGACGTGCTTTATACCGCGGAGGCGTTCAGGTGCTTTTCGACCAAATACATAAAGCTCTATGACGGCGTTATTGACCTGCTCGACACACTAAAGGAAAAGGGCAAAAAGATATATCTGCTCTCGAACGCGCAGCGCAGCTTTACCGAAAACGAGCTCAATATGCTCGGGCTGACGCCTTACTTTGACGGAATCTGCATCAGCTCTGACGAGGAATGCTCAAAGCCCGACAAATGCTACTTTGACATCCTGTTTGAACGCTACGGGCTGAAAAAGAGCGATTCGATAATGATAGGCAACGACTATCTTTCGGACATAGGCGGAGCGGCTGATTACGGGATCGACAGCCTGTATATCCACCAGAGCATTTCGCCTGTCATCGAGGGAAAGCTAAGGAGCGATTACACAATAATGGACGGCGATGTTTTTAAAATAAAAAAATTGATCGTAAAATAATATCAATCACCCCGGGAACACTAATCCCGGGGTGATTCTTTGATGTAATATATAATTATTTCCTTACCGTTGACACGTAATTAATTACGTGTTATAATATGTAATGTAAGGAGGAAGGGGAATGAAAAGCTATTCTTCGCGCGAGGTCATCCAAATACTAAAGGCTGACGGCTGGTACGAGGTTGCCTGCGTCGGCGACCATCATCAATACAAACATCCTTCAAAACCCGGGCGCGTCACCGTTACCCACCCGCGAAAAGATTTCCCCATACGCACACTCAAAAGTATAGAAAAACAAGCAGATGTTAAATTTGAATAACATCACTTTACATATTAAAGGAGGTCATCAAAATGAAAGACAGATATTCTTTTATCGCGATCGTATATACAGATGACGACGGCGTATCCGTTGAATTTCCCGATCTCCCCGGCTGTCTTCCTTGTGCGGAATCTATTGACGAGGCGGTAGATAACGCCCGCGAGGCGCTCGGGCTTCACCTCTGGGGTATGGAACAGGACGGAGAAACCATTCCCGAACCGTCAACCATAAAAGATATTCAAATTGAAGACGGCGGCGTTCCGATGCTCGTCGATGTATTTATGCCGCCATTCCGCGACAAACTTACAAATCGCTTTGTCAAAAAGACGCTTTCGCTTCCCGCTTGGCTCGCCGACCTCGCGGACAAGGACGGAGTGAACTGCTCAAAGGTTTTTCAGGCAGCGCTCATAGATTATCTCGGCGTTAAACAGTAACCGCATAACAACAGACACCCCGGGAACACTAATCCCGGGGTGATTTTTTGAAGAAGAATAAATCAAATAAAAAGCCGAAAAATTACAAGCCGTCAAAGCCCGATGATCTGATCGAGGAGCTCAACGCGGTATCGGCTACGGATTTTACCGGGCTGATACCGGCTAATCCGGACTTTTACAGCGAGGAAAACTATGAGGAAATCATGCCGCAGAGTTTTCCGCAGTCGCAGGGGTAATGCAAAAGCCAAGCGGTTTTGCGCCGCTTGGCTTGAATTATTTACGTATAAATGTATATTATCTTCCTTTTTATGCCGCAGGTATTTTATATGACTTAACAGACGAATAAGGACTTGATACACCGTTGTTTATCGCGCAAACCTGAACATAATATGTCGCGCCTTTTGTAGGATTGGGAACATTGAAATATTTTGATTTGGTTGTACGGTAGTTCCACGCTTTGTCATATGAACGCTTAAACGCAACCGTGTAACCTGTCGCGCTGCTCACCGCGTTCCAGTTGATGTTTAGCTGACTTGCGTTGTAATTTATATTTGTGATGACCGGCTGGGCGGGTCTTACAAGGGTTATAGTTTTTACCGCCGAATAGGGACTCGCGGCATTTCCGTTCATCGCGCTGACCTGAACATAGTACTTTGCCCCGGGAGTGGGGTTCGCGACATTATAATAATTTTTAGTTACGGTTCGGTAATTCCACGCCTTATCGCTCGCGCGCTTAAATGCCACCTTGAATTTTGAGGCGCCCTTGATTTTATTCCAGTTGATATTCAGGCGCGACGCGTTGATATTCATATTGGTGATCGTTGGCTTGTACAGCGTTGTTGTGGACTTTGAGTTGCTCCATTCCGCGTAAGCCGCACTCTTGCCGTTTGAATAATACGGTCTGATCTGATAGCAATACACCTTTCCTGCCGCTGCTTTTTTGTCGGTATACTGCTTGTCGGGCGATATGATAGTATCCTGATAACCCCTATTTATGTAAGTGTACGAGTATTGGCTGCTTCCGGCTACTCTTTTGGCAATTGCGTAGCCGTTGGCGCCGGGCGCGTTGAGCCATTTTAGAGTTACAGTTCCGTTTGAATTATACACTACGCTTTTTAATGTTGTGCCGCGAACTTGCGTCATACTGATCGCTTTTGAGATTCCGCAGTATTTTCCGTCCGCGTTTATTGACTGAACCTGAACATAGTACAGGGCTCCGGACCATAAATCTAAAATATTTGCATAGTTCTTATCGGTTTCGGTATTTCTCCACTCGGAATCCGTTGACCTTTTGTAAAACACCCTGTAGCCTATCGCACCGGAAACCTTGTTCCAATTAACATTAAAGCCGTCACAGTAGTTGCGTATCCTTACGTTTTTCGGAGCCGCGGTTGACGGAGCAGGCGCGGAGCTTGCCTTTACTGTCAAATTGATTTCCAAACAGTGGATTTTATAATCGTAAGCCGAGATGGTTTCATATTCCGTGTTAACGTTGATTGTGATTTTTGTTCTTCCGGGCTTCAGCGCTCTTACAAAAGCGCTGTCTCTTCCGTTACCCTTGGCCGAGGCAACGCTTTTGTTCGTGTTCAAAACATTAAAAAACTTTATTGTTTTATATGACGTGTAACACTTGAACGTATGTGTTTGTCCGACAACCATTGTATAATCAATTGTGTCCTTGATCGTCTGATACGGCGTGATTCCGGCGGCCTCGCCGTTGTCCTCCGCCGCGCCTACTGTTAATGAGCCTGTGCCGACTGCCGCAACGCTGAGCGCGAGAATAAGCGCAAGCAATACGGCTAAAATTTTTTTGCTTTTGTTCATAAATTGACCTCCTTTTTTATTTTATTCGGTTAATTAAATTATAAATGGACAGCAGTCCGTAGTCAATATACAAAGCCAATATTTTGGTAATTGTTAGTATATTTTTATTTATTTTCATCAGAAAAAGAACCAAAAGCAACCGCTGTCATTCTAAGGTCGCGGCGGCTACGGCGCAAAAGCGAAGGATCTCCTACCTCTTAAACTGACGTCAGTGGTAATTCAACGAGATTCTTGCGTCTTGCCTCGGAATGACAGCGCTTTTATGTACTAATTCCTTATTCCTTCCCCTTGTTACTTTAAAATAAAAAGTGAGAGCTGAGAAAAACTCTCAGCTCTCAAATCATAACTTTTAACTTTATTACTTGTGGCTGACGTGCCAGATCTCCTCTGCGTACTCGAGGATAGCTCTGTCTGATGAGAACTTGCCTGCGTTGGCAACGTTGAGGAGGCACTTCTTACCGAATTCCTTGCGGTCGGCATAATCTGCGTTCGCGCGGATCTTTGTCTCGATATAATCGGGAAGATCCTGGATAAGGAAGTAGTGGTCGGGATCGTGCCAGTGTGTGCCCTTTGTAAGAGCGTGATGGAGCTCGCGGAAGCTGCCCTCGCCCTGAGCGCCGTCGTCGTCAAAGGTGCCGTCGATAAGTGTGTCGACGACCTTCTTGAGTTCGGGGTTAGCCTCGAGAAGCTCTGCGGGTCTGTAGCCCTCTGCCTTGATCTTTTCGATATCCTCTACTCTTGCGCCGAAGATATACTCGTTCTCAACACCCGCGCACTCGGCGATCTCGATGTTAGCGCCGTCCCATGTTCCGAGGGTGACCGCGCCGTTGAGCATAAACTTCATATTACCTGTACCGGAAGCCTCAAGACCTGCTGTAGAAGTCTGCTCGGAGATATCGGCAGCAACTACGATCTTCTCGGCGTAGGATACGTTGTAGTTAGAGATAAAGTAAACCTGGAGCTTGTCCTTTGTATCGGGATCGTTGTTTACGAGGTTGGCGATCTCGGTGATGTACTTGATGATAGCCTTAGCCCTCGCGTAACCCGGAGCAGCCTTTGCGCCGAAGATAAAGGTCGTGGGAGTCCAGTTAGGAAGCTTGCCTTCCTTGATGCGGAAGTAGATAGCCATGATCGAAAAAGCGTTGATAAGCTGTCTCTTGTACTCGTGGAGTCTCTTTACCTGAACGTCAAAGATAGTGTCGGGGTTAACATCATAGCCGTCCATCTTCTTGATGTACTCGGCGAGCTGAACCTTCTTCTTAGCCTTGATCTTGTTGAACTTGTTGATAGTTCTTCCGTCGAGGCAGTCGTTGAGAACGCTGAGCTTTGAAAGGTCGATAAGCCATTCGTCAGAGCCGACCTTTTCGGTGATGAGCTCAGAGAGCTCGGGGTTGCACAGACCGAGCCAGCGGCGCTGTGTGATACCGTTTGTCTTGTTGAGGAATCTCTCGGGATAAACCTGATACCACTCCTTGAGAAGATCTCTCTTGAGGATCTCTGTGTGGAGCTGGGCAACGCCGTTAACGTACGTGCCGGCGTATGTCGCGAGTCTTGCCATATGAACGGAGTTGCCGTCGATGATGCGCATCTTTGCGCGCATATCGCCGCTAACGCCCTTGGCGATGAGCTCTTCCTGACACTTGTTGGCGATCAGGCAGATGATGCTGTAGATTTCGGGAATAACCTGCGTCATCAGGTCGGCGCTCCATTTTTCAAGCGCTTCGCTGAGAACTGTGTGGTTTGTATATGAGCAGGTCTGACGCGCGATCTCAAACGCCTCGTCAAAGCTCTTGCCCTCGAGCTGGAGAAGTCTTACGAGCTCGGGCACGCATGATACGGGGTGAGTATCGTTGAGCTGGATAGCGTTCTCCTGAGCGAAGAAGCTGAAGTCGTTGCCGTGCTTTGCCTTGTAGCGGCGCATGATGTCCTGAAGTGAAGCGGAGCAGAAGAAATACTGCTGCTTAAGTCTGAGCACCTTGCCCTCGTACTTGTTGTCGTTAGGATAGAGAACCTTAGAGATGTTCTCGGCGTCGTTCTTTTCCTTAACAGCCTTGTCATACTCGGTGTTGTTGAACGCTGTAAAGTCAAACTCGTTGATAGCCTCTGCCTGCCAAAGACGGAGAGTGTTGATGTTGTCGGTCTTGCAGCCGATAACAGCCATATCATAGGGAACAGCCTTAACTGTCTGATCCTTGAACGAAACAGTCACAGCCTCGTCCTCTTTGCGGACGCACCAGGGATCCTCAAAGCGCTGCCAGTTGTCGGCGACCTCTACCTGATAACCGTCCTCGATAAGCTGCTTGAAGAGACCGTACTTATAGCGGATTCCGTAGCCGTCAAGCGGGACCTCCTGAGTAGCTGCCGAATCAAGATAGCAGGCAGCAAGACGTCCGAGACCGCCGTTACCGAGAGCCGCGTCGTCGATTTCTTCAAACACGTTGATGTCGATTCCCTTTTTCTTGAGAAGCTTTGTTACTTCGTCGAGGATCCCGAGGCAGTAGAGGTTGTTGTACATCATTCTGCCCATGAGGAATTCTGCCGAGAAGTAGTACGCTCTTCTCTCGCTGTTGTGCTTTGCCTTACTCTTTGCCCAGTTGGGAGCGATCTCGCCCATTACCGCCTTGCCGAGAGCAAGATGCAGCTCGGAAGGAGTAAGCTCCTCAACTGTTTTGCAGTACATTGACTGGGCTGTAAGCTCGAGTTTTTCCATAATGTTACCCATTGATTAATCCTCCAATCGTCCTGTTCTTACAGACAATGTTTTTAGTTTATCGGCAAGCTCCGGGGTAAATACATCGGAACTTACTCTCCAAGTCCAGTTGCCGCCGAGTGTTGACGGGGTATTCATCCTTGCCTCTGAACCAAGGCCGAGAATATCCTGCATCGGAACAACAGCCATATCCGCCAAGCTCTCGTAAGCTGTGCGGATCAATCCCCAGTTGAACGGCTCGTCAGGGGGCATCTTGCAGTATTCGCGCGCATACGCGATATCCTTGGGATCGGCTGTTTTGAGCCAGCCCATAACGGTGTCGTTGTCGTGGGTACCTGTGTATACAACACAGTTGCTTGTGTAATTATGCGGCAAATAATCATTTTCTTCGCCGCTGTCAAAGGCGAATTCAAGAACCTTCATTCCCGGGTAACCTGTCTGCTCCATAAGCTCGGTAACGTCGGGTGTAAGCGTTCCCAAATCCTCGGCGACGATCTCGATCTCGCCGCACTCCTCTTCCATCATTCTAAAGAACCTGATCCTCGGTCCGTCTACCCACTCGCCGTTGATGGCGTTCTCGGCGGGATATGGGATCGAATAGTAGCTTGCAAACGCGCGGAAGTGGTCGATCCTTGTGATGTCGTAAAGCTTTGCGGCAGCCTTTACGCGCTCAAACCACCACTCGTAGTCGGTCTGCTCAAGATAATCCCAGTCGTAGAGGGGGTTGCCCCAAAGCTGGCCCGTTGCCGAGAAATAATCGGGCGGGCAGCCTGCGACCGCGATGGGATCGCCGTCGTCATAGAGCTGGAAGATCTCGGGGTTAGCCCAGGTATCCGCGCTGTCCATAGCTACATAGATAGGCATATCGCCTAAGATCTTGATACCGAGTCCGTTTACATACGCGCGGAAGCTTTCCCACTGCTCATAGAATTTGAACTGGACGAATTTCCAGAAATTGATGTCGTTTCTCAGTTTGCGCTCATAGCGGCGAACAGCTAATTCATCGCGCATTTTGATGTCTTCGGGCCACTCGGTCCACGAAACCATGTCAAAGCTCTTTTTGACCGCCATATAGAGGGCGTAATTTCTGAGCCATTTGCCGTTTCTGCGCTTGAACGAGCGGAACTTTTTCTGATCGCGGGTCTTGAAGTTTTCGTAAGCTATCTTCAAAACCTCAAATCTGCTGTTGTAGATTTTTTCATAATCAACTTCGGCGTCGTTGCTGCCCCAGTCAAAGCTGTCAAGCTGCTTTTTGGTGACCAAGCCCTCTTCGGCGAGGGTATCGAGGTCGATCAAGTAGGGGTTGCCCGCGTAGGTTGAAAATGACTGATACGGCGAATCACCGTAGCTTGTCGGTCCAACGGGAAGAATCTGCCAAACCGTCTGGCCGGATCTCTTTAAAAAGTCCGCGAACTTGCGCGCCTCTTTACCGATGGTGCCGATACCGTAGGGGGAAGGAAGCGAAGTGATCGATAAAAGTATGCCCGCGCTTCTTGCCATAAAATCAACTCCAATCTGACGGATGTTTTATTTTTCCATAAGCTCTGTGCAAGATTACACCAATAGCCCATAGTATCAAAAACATTTTACCACAAATCCACTGATTTTTCAAGTATTTTTCATCATTTATATGGTCAGTTTTTTCAAATGATGTTGTTTTTTGAAAGAGTTTGATTAATTGAGAATTGAGAATGGATAACGGATAATGTAATTGTAGGGGCGGACTGAAATGTCCGCCCGCGGAATTAATGAAAGCGTTGCAGTTAAAACAAAAGAGAGCGTTCAATTTGAGTTTGATGTCCTGTAAAGTCTTTCTGCGTAAACAAACGTCAGGCTAAATTAAAAAGCTCCCCCAACGCTTTAGCTTTGGGGGAGCTGTCGCGACAGCGACTGAGGGGGCTTCGTATGGATCAGCGCGAGTTATGATATTGTAACGGAAAACGTGGTATAATCACCTGTTCTGCCCCCTCCGCCGCCTTAGGGCGGCACCTTTTTCTGGCGAAAACGGCAACCCTTTTGTCACTTCGTGACATTTCCCCTAACAGGGGAATTTCCCGTAACAAGTGATGGGGGAGGCTTTAAAGGATTAAGGATAACATCGCGCAAAACACAAAAGGCCGCCCCGCCCGATTTTAAATCGGAGCGAAGCGACCCTATGTTTTTAAATCTTAAGTTTTAAATCAGAAGGACGATCCGCCGCCTCCGCCGCAGCCGCCGCCACCGCCTCCGCAGCCACCGCCGCCTCCGCCGCCGCTAAAGCCGCCGGAGGAATGGCTTTCGACAACGATAGTCTCGGTGCGAACTAAAACCATATTGAGCGGAGTAGCCATAAGCGTGCCGCTGCCCGTGGTCTCGGGCGGTTCTACCGACTTGCGAAGCGGATTGAACCTCTTTGAAAACGCTATAGCGAGAGCGAGGATAATGCCGAGCATCAGCGCTATAACGGCGTAGCTTGCGTATTTCATCGGCTCGGCAATCTGCTTGCCGTTTACTGTCGCGTACATCTCGCCAAACGCCTCTTTGACGCAGGTGTAATAATCCTTGGCCGACGCGTGTTTGCTCACATTATCGGTGATCGAGCGCGCCTTTGAATCGTTGATGCTGTCGTAGAGCGTGCCGTAGGACTGGATGCAGATCTTTCTTGAGCCCATATTTATCATAAAGATCGAAGCGCTGTCGTAATCATAGCACGCGAGGCGTTCCCTTCTTGCCTGATCTATGTAGTTGGAGTCATAAATATCCGTTGTCCATAATACAGCGTGTCCGTAATCCGTCAGCGGCGCCATATCCTCTACAAGCATTGCTTCTTGAGCACTGTCAAGCAGATTTTTGTCGTCTTTGATAAGCACCTGATACCCTGTTTCGGGATTGGTGTACTGAGCTTCACTGCGGCTGTGGCTCGCCTTGTTCTCCGCCGCAAAGGCGCCGAACGCCGATACACCGGCTATCACCGCGAAAACAAGAACAAACGCAAGCGCTCTTTTTATATTAGTCAGAGTCATAGCGCGCTCCTTTCTTGTTGAACTGCGGCAGCGGTCTTTTTGCCACATTCGTTTGAAAACTGATGTGATACAGCGCCAGCCCGAAGACCTCAACGGCGAGCACCGCGCAGAATATATACGAAACCAAATTGAAGGCGGGATCTATCAAAACAATGATGATAGCTACACCGACGCTGATGAGCGTTACCACCTTGAGCCAAAGCACATTCTTCATAAACCGGCGCGCCTCCTCGGTTATCCTCTGTCTGAGCTGAGACACCTTGTCTATCTTCATCTTTTTGATTTTACGGGAATCTGAAAACTGTGATATGTTCGCGATCAGGATGATCAGCGCGCATACGCTTAGACCTATCTTTCCGAAAAACCGGAAATCGCCGTCATACGATCCGTCGCTCGCTATCATTATGATCGCTATGAACGCGACTATCGTGGCAACAACATAGAGCCCGCCTTTGAGAGCGCTTGATTTTCCGTTTCCGACAGTGTTGCTTTTGTCGACCGTGTTGTTGAACGACTTTTGCATTGAGAACATTCCCGTTACCGCCAGCAGCGCGCAAAGCGCGAGCGTAAAGTTCGCCTTGATAGACGGCATAACGGTCATTACAAGGAAGATGATCCCGAAGGCTACTGCGGCGATACCCAGCGCGGCGATGAGTATTCTCACCGGGCTGAGCGGAAGATCCGCCGCCACCTTTCCTGTCTGTCCGTTGACCGCGGCGTATGTAATGCTGTCCTTGTTGCGGCAGCTCATAAACCACACCGGGTTCATAGTACGGCTGACCGATTTTATCTTTGTCGGGAATTTGTTTTTCTGAGTTTCAAGGTGCAGCCTGTTTTTATCCATAGCTCCCTGTATCGCGGGGGTCGAGGTATAAACCTTTTCCGCCTCGACAGCGATCTCCTTCGAGATCTCGCTGTCATACTCGTGGGGGTCGACATTACCGACCTCCGCGTAAAAACCGCTGAGGTACGCGGGCGTGAAGGTCACGGCTCCCGATTGCTTGAACGGAGCAATGCTTTCGCTGAGGTCATCGTCAAAGGTCATTGACGCGTCGTGCGAAAAGCCCTTTAGCGTGTAGTCGGTATTGCTGCGCATATCGTAATGATAAACGTGGTAGGTGTTTCCGCTGACGTGCTGCCTTGAAGAAACTCCCCTTATGCTGAACTCACCGACTATCGCGGCGTCATAGCCCCAGTAGGGCATATATATGCCCCTAAAGTTTTCTATCGTCTCGGGATTGCGGTATTTTCCGCCGATAAACGGGTTCTTTTTTACCTCTTTAAGGTACTGCTCCTTGCACTGTTCCTTTGTGATCTTGAACGGCACAACGCTGTCGGGCTTCCATTCCCTGCGGATCTTGTCGAATATCATCGACGCTCCGCCGCAGTACTGGCAAAATCCGATCGCGTCGTTTTTATCGGTCGTGACGAGCTCCGCTCCGCAGGACGGACAGATGTATACATAGCTGTCAAAATACGGCTGCGTCTTTGCGTCGTCGCGCGTGCTGTTGTCTGTTATCTGCGTGGGGTCAAAGTGGTTGTGGCAGTAGTCGCAGACCATTTGCTGGCTCTCGATCTCAAACCTGAGCCCCGCGCCGCAGGTTGGGCATTGGATCATATCGTTTCCTCGCTTTCCGTATTACTTTTTTATATTATAACATTCAGAAAGCGCTGTGAAAAGCGCGGCGTCGCTCGCCGACTTTCTGATATATTCCCTTGAATTGACTATGTTGTTAGTTCCGCCGAGCGTCAGCTTTACAGCATACGCCTTTTCGGCTGTGCATACTCCCATAAACACAAGTCCTACGGGCTTTTCCTCCGTACCGCCGGTAGGTCCCGCGATACCCGTCAGGCTGACCGCGATATCCGCGTCCGAAAGCTTCTTTACGCCCTCAGCCATCTGGATAGCGGTTTCCGCGGATACGGCTCCAAGCACCGACAACGTCTCGTGATTTACCTCGAGCAGCTTTTCCTTTATCCTGTTTGAGTAGCTGCATACTCCGCACTCAAAAACCTCGCTTGAGCCGCTGACGCGCGTTATGCGCTCGCTGACAAGTCCGCCGGTACAGCTCTCCGCAAAGGCGATCTTGAGCCCGCGTTCACGGAATTTTGCTACGACCTCCTCCTGAAGAGTGTCGCTGTCAAGGTTATTCTTGCGCAAAAGTTGGATTATATCAACATCTGTTAATGTTACCATTTATATCACCTCAATAAACATTGTACCACTATACTTGATTTATTGCAATTATTTTTATTTTGTATTATACTATATTTCAAATTGATTTTTTGAGGGACTATTATGGCAGCTTGGTTTTTTACGGAAGAAGAGATCGAAACAAATAAATATATCATCACGGGCGAGAACGCTAAGCACATCAAGGTATTGCGGATGAAAAACGGCGAGGAGCTTACGCTTGTTACTCCGCTCGGAGTTCAGCACGAGTGCAAAATCACCGACGTCAACCAAAACCAAATTGAAGTTGACGTTTTGAAAAGTCACCCCTGTGAAAACGAACCCGATGTTTTTGTAACGCTTTATCAGGCTCTGCCCAAGGGCGACAAGATGGATTACATCGTGCAAAAATGCGTTGAACTCGGCGTCAGCAGGATCGTGCCGGTTATGACCGCGAGGTGTGTTTCGCGCCCTGATGAAAAATCGCTGAAAAAGAAAATCGCGCGCTGGCAAAAAATCGCGCTTCAGGCGGCGATGCAGAGCAGGCGCGGAATAATTCCCGAGGTATGCGGGTGCGTCAGCCTCAAACAGGCGGCAGAGCTCACTAAAGAAAACGACAAGACCATATTTTTCTACGAGCTCGGCGGAGAACCGGTCAAGACCATACTCGCTCAAAAGCCGAAAAATATAGGGATGTTCATCGGCAGCGAGGGCGGTTTTGAAGAAACCGAGGCTCAGCTTGTGCTCTCGAACGGAGCGACAGCAGCAACGCTCGGTAAGAGGATATTGCGCGCCGAAACAGCGCCGCTCGCCGCGCTTTCGGTAATAATGTACCAAACAGACAACTTTGGATAAAATCCGACTATTGACAACAGCGCTTTAATGCGATAAAATGTAATTTGGACTATATTTTCGCACATAGATTTTTTATAAGGGGAATGAATAATGAAGCTTACAGGTGCAGAAATCATTTGTGAATGTCTTTTGGAGCAAAAGGTCGACACCGTTTTCGGTTATCCGGGCGGCGCGGCTCTCAATACATACGACGCTCTGTATAAGTACAGCGACAGGATAAACCACATCCTTACCGCGCACGAGCAGGGCGCTTCTCACGCGGCGGACGGTTACGCGCGCTCAACGGGCAAAACCGGCGTGGTGCTTACCACCTCTGGTCCCGGCGCAACTAATATAGTAACAGGTCTTGCCACCGCGAACATCGACTCAATACCCATGGTCGCGATCACCGCGAACGTCAACACCGACCAGCTCGGCAGAGACAGCTTTCAGGAGGTCAACATCGTAGAGATCACAAAGCCTGTTACAAAGGCGAGCTGGCTCGTCAAGAGGATAGAGGATCTTGCTCCCTCCATCCGCAAGGCGTTCAAAATCGCCAAGAACGGCAGAAAAGGCCCCGTGCTTATCGACATACCTAAGGACATCACCGCGCAGACAACTGATTATGAACCGCAGCCCCCTGCGCGCAGGAATATTTTTGATATCCAAAATCCCGACAGCATCCGCAGAGTTCAGGAGCTTATCCGCAACTCAAAGCGCCCGATGATCTATGCCGGTGGCGGTATCATCAGCGCCGACGCGTGCGAAGAGCTCCGCGTATTTGCCGAGTTGATCGACGCTCCGGTCTGCTGCTCGCTGATGGGACTCGGCACGATCCCCGCAAGCCATCCGCTCTGCGTGGGCAACATCGGTATGCACGGCGGATATGAAACCGGTATGATCACCGCCGAGTGTGATTTGATGATCACCTGCGGCGCGCGTTTTTCCGACCGCGTTGCGGGCGACAGAGAAAAGTTCGGCGATCAGGCGAAAATCGTTCAGCTTGAGATCGATGATAACGAGATCAATAAGAACGTTAAGGTCGATGAGTATGTCCTCGGCGACGTCAAGTCGAGCCTTTACGCGCTGACTGTCGGTCTTGAACAGCAAAGCCACCCCGACTGGCTCGGCAAGATCGAGGTCTGGAAGCACGAGTTTGATGATGTTAAGCCTTATGAGGACGAGTATCCTCAGGCTCATGATATAATCTACGCGGTAAACGAACTCAAAAACCCCGATGATATAATCGCCACCGACGTCGGTCAGCACCAGATGTGGGTCGCTCAGTACGCAAAGATCGAGCGCGAGAGGACTCTGCTGACTTCCGGCGGTATGGGCACGATGGGATTCGGTATGGGCGCGTCCATCGGCGCGCAGGTCGCTAACCCCGGCAAGCGCGTATTCCTGTTCACCGGCG
>JBGULZ010000130.1:0-2705 GCA_045116595.1 Ruminococcus sp.
GCTACGACCGTAGCCGTACCGGTATTCTTCGCCATAATAACTCCGTTGTCATTTGCGAAGCCGACGGCCTTTGAGTTGCTCGATGTGTAGCTGACCTTATGGACAGACGAATTTTCGCTGAGGATAGCGGCGAGGTTGTACTTTTCGCCCTTGCCCATTATCAGCATCTTCTCGCCTATTGCCACGCTTGTGGGCGCGGGATAAACAGTAACGGTACAGGTCGCCTTCAAGCCGTTGAGAGCGGTAACGCTGATGGTCGCCTTGCCGGGTGATACGCCGACCACATCGCCGAGCCTGTCGACTCTTGCGACCGAGCTGTTGGACGATACCCAGTTGAACTTTGCTTTTGAGTTTGACGGGGTAAGCGTTGTTGTAAGATTAAACGACTCGCCCACCGCTAAATCGGTAAATCCGTAGCCGAGCGAGAATTCGGTAAGGTCGAGGTTTTCCTCTGTGTTTTTACCGGTCTTAGCCTTGGAATTTTTCCAAATATCTATTTTATTTTTTTCATTTTGATACAGATAATTCCCGCCGATATAGTCCGCCTGCGAGGTGCTCTGGATAGATATCGGGTTTGAGCCCGACGACTTGATGTAGTTGTCGCTTATATCCGCGGTGTAGCTGTTATCCCAGAGGCAGATACCGTAGTTTCCGGATTTTTCGATAGAATTGTTCCTTATATTGCTGACCTTGGCGTCCTCTACGTCTATGCCGATGTTATCGCTGCCGTAGATATTGTTACCGTCGATCAGGTTGATCTTGCTGTTGTCATATACCTTTATACCTTGGTAGATCGACTTGTTCAGGTCGTTTTCTCCGCAGTTCATTACGTTGTCTATGAAGGACGCGTTGCGCACGTTTTTGGCTCTTATTCCGTGGCCTTTAACGCTTATAAAGTTGTTCCTTACGGTGACTCCCTCAAGGTAATACTCGCCCTTTGGAAGTCCGCCGCTGCCGTCGGAATTTTTGCTGTATTCTTTCTCGAGCCTTGCGCCGACAAGCGAGATGCCCTCGCACTCGTAGCTTGCGTAAACATCCTTTACCGCGCCGCAGTGGACGATCGAGTTGTCGGCGATCAGTACATTTCCGTTAGGCGGGTCCTGATAGCTTTCCGAAATATCGGTCTTTGTGCCGCCCTCATCCGCGAGCACGCTTGCCAAAAACGTTCCGTCGCCGTCGCCCATCATCGAATACAGGGTGATGCCCCTTGGGGTGTTCTCGATAGAGTTGCCGACGATGTTCACGTTTTTCCAGTTCATTCCCTGGATAGCTGCGCTGCCGAGGTTTGTGAACTTATTGCTCTTTATCAAAATACCGTTGAACGGCTTGTTGTAGATAGCAGTGTGGGTTCCTATTCCCCTTGGGCAATCGTCAAACAGGCAATTTTCTATCCTGACGTTGTTCATCGGAAGCGCCTCGGAACGGCAGCCGTAGATATGACCTTCCTTGAGGATGTCGAGCTGGATCGCCTCGTACCCGATTTTTTCGCTGTCCATATGCTGGTTTTTGAACGTGCAGCCCTTTACCGCGAAGCCGTCGATTCCCGCGATCTCCATAATGTGGCCGTTGTTAACGTTCCTGAAATCGGTTGAGCGGATAGTGAAATTCGTGGCGTGAGCCGCCTTTAGAATAGTGTTCTTTGTTCCGCCGCCGTCAAAGGTCCCGCCTTGTATTATGATGTTTTTATACGCGCCGTAACCGGTAGCTCCCGAATCGGGAGAATCACTGTTGCCGATCCTTATCATATTGGTTCCGCTGTCCTCGGTCCTTTTGAGCGTAACCTTTTTGAGCTTTAGCTGTGTGTTGCTGAATATTTTAAGCATATCCGACAGCTCATATTCGCCCGGCTCTACCTCTACCGTATAACGCTTTTTATCGGTCGCGTTTTTGCGGGCGATCTCGAGCGCGTTTTGGATGGCGACATACGCGCCGTCCTTTTTTATCTTCTCCGCGGTGACGGTAATATTCTGCTGATTTGCGCTTCCGTTAGCCGCGAAGGCGCAGTTGATCAAGCCTGCCGTCAGAACGACCGACACAGCAAGCAGAACAGATATCATTTTGCGTCCGTTTATCACGGCAATACCTCCCAATCACAAAATAACACATGTTTCATATATTTCTATATTAGAACATTTTACCATCAAAGTCAACAGTTTCCGCTAAAGTTTTCACAAAACTTTCACTTATATTTTACATAATATAATTCTAAAAAAGAAATAACGGCAGTTGTATACACTGCCGTTACATTATATATTTCTCATTTATTCTGATTCACGTAAAAATCGTACGATTTCTATACCAGCCATTTATTAACAACAGGGATTTTGTTCAAAACCATAGAAATCAAATACGAACCCGCAAATACCGTGAGCGAAACGATCGGAATCAAAAACGCTGAAGCCGAACCGCTTATGCTGAACTTTAATCCGTTTTCCAAAACAACTATCAGCATCGGGTGAATAAGATAAACACCGAAACTGCATTTTGAAAGATAACCGAGGCGCTCGGCTCCCTTGTCTGTCTTCGGTGTAAAATCAAGCGCCGCTTTTCCCAAAGCAAATACCGCAACGCTTGTTAAGAATACATTTACGCTCAAATAACTGTAAAACAATGTATTTACTTTGCCGGTACTCGTTGAAATCAACGCCGTACCGCCGACTGTAACAGCCATTCCGAGAACGCCCGCTATCGCGATCAGCGCCAAA